>JBOGDS010000001.1:0-44215 GCA_050743075.1 Jiangellaceae bacterium
GAAGGCCCCCGCGAAGAAGGCCCCCGCGAAGAAGGCCCCCGCGAAGAAGGCCCCCGCGAAGAAGGCCCCCGCGAAGAAGGCCCCCGCGAAGAAGGCCCCCGCGAAGAAGGCCGCCCCCGCGGCCCTGGTCGTGCGCGCCGACGAGCGTCCATGGACCGCGGCCGAGCTGAGGCAGGTGCGACAGCTGCTGGAGACCGAGGCCACGAGACTGCGCGAGGAGATCTCTGACGCCGAGTCCGACATCGCCGACATGCTGCGGAACAGTTCGGACACCGGCGGCGAGGACCAGGCCGACACCGGCTCGAAGACGTTCGAGCGGGAGCACGAGATGTCACTGGCGGCGAGCCACCGCGACATCCTGGGTCAGACCGAGCGCGCGCTCACCAAGATCGACGACGGCTCCTACGGCGTGTGCGAGAGCTGCGGCAACCCCATCGGCAAGGCGCGGCTGCAGGCCTTCCCCCGTGCGACACTGTGCATGACATGCAAACAGCGAGAGGAGCGTCGCTGACAAGCGACGTACACGAGCACAGTGCGGGAGGACGCCGTCAGGTCGGCGTCCTCCTCGCGGTCGCCGCGGCGGTCGTCATCCTCGACCAGGTCACCAAGTTGATGGCAGTTGCGTGGCTGCGCGACGGCCGCATCGTCGAGGTCGTCGACGGAATCCTGCAACTCCGGCTGGTCCGGAACCCGGGCGCGGCGTTCAGCTTCGCCACGGACAAGACCATTGTGTTCACCGTGGCCGCCGTGGCCGTGTCGGTGGTCATCCTGCGCTCGAGCCGCCGGATCACCAGCCGTGCCTGGGCCGTGGCCTTGGGCGGGATGCTCGGCGGCGCCGTCGGCAACCTGGTCGACCGGGTGCTTCGCGAGCCCGGCTTCCTGCGCGGCCATGTCGTCGACTTCCTGGAACTGCCCAACTGGCCGGTGTTCAACGTGGCCGACTCCTCCATCGTCGGAGCCGCGGTCCTGGTGGGCTGGTTGAGCCTGCGCGGCGTTCCGTACGACGACAAGCGCTCCGCTGCAGCTGCCGGACCGGACGACCCGGGGCCGGAGGACCGGTGACCGACCGCCGGGGCCTGCCGATTCCCGCCGGGCTCGCTGGCGAGCGTCTCGACGCCGCGCTCGCGCGCCTGTTCGGGCTGTCCCGCAGCCGGGCCGCGGGCATGGTCGAGGACGGGCGCGTCCTCGTCGACGGCACTGGTGCGGCCAAGTCAGACCGGGTTCGCGCGGGATCGTGGATCGACGTCGAGCTCCCTGCGCCGCCGGCGCCGGTCGAGGTGGTAGCCGAGCAGATCGAGGGCATGCGGGTCGTCCACGACGACGCCGACATCGTCGTCGTCGACAAGCCGGTGGGCGTGGCGGCGCATCCCAGTCCCGGCTGGACAGGCCCGTCCGTGATCGGAGGGCTGGCGGGTGCGGGATTCCGCGTCTCGACCAGCGGGGCGGCCGAGCGACAGGGTGTCGTGCACCGCCTCGACGTCGGGACCAGCGGGCTGATGGTCGTCGCCAAGTCCGAGCGCGCGTACACCTCGCTCAAGCGCCAGTTCAGGGAGCGCATCGTCGACAAGGTCTACCACGCGCTGGTGCAGGGTCACCCGGACCCGAGCCGCGGGACGATCGACGCCCCGATCGACCGGCATCCGACCCACGACTACCGGTGGGCCGTGGTCGCGGAGGGCAAGCCGAGCGTGACGCACTACGACACGCTGGAGGCGTTCCCTGCCGCGAGCCTGCTCGAGATCCACCTGGAGACCGGCCGGACCCACCAGATCCGAGTGCACATGAGCGCGCTGCGGCACCCGTGCGTGGGCGACCTGACCTACGGCGCCGACCCGACGCTGGCGTCGCGGCTGGGGCTGCAGCGCCAGTGGCTGCACGCGACCGGGCTCGGGTTCAAGCATCCCGGCAGCGGCGAGCTGGTCACGTTCGAGTCGCCGTACCCAGCGGATCTGCAGCGGGCGCTGGACCACGTGCGTGAGTGACATCGCCGAGTCGCGCCTCCGCCTCGCTCTCCCGGCCGGTGCGGTATGACGGTCCCATGCCTGCGATGAGATACGGCCTCAAGCTCAGCCAGCGCACGACCGTCGACGGCTTGCACGCCGTATGGCGGATCGCCGATGACGAGGGCTTCGACCACTGCTGGATCATGGATCACTTCGCCACCCTGGGCGGCGACCAGACCGGGGACATCTTCGAGGCGTGGACGTTGCTCGCCGCCATGGCCGAGGCGACGTCGCGTACTCGCATCGGGTGCATGGTCACCGGCAACACGTACCGGCACCCGGGGGTTCTCGCCAAGTCGGCCGTGACCGTCGACCACGTGTCCGGTGGTCGCTTGGAGTTCGGCCTCGGCGCCGGCTGGGCCGAGAACGAGCACACGATGTTCGACCTCGAGTTCGGCACCGTCGGCGATCGGATGGAACGACTGGAGGAGGCGTGTCAGATCATCCGCTCGCTGTGGACCGAGAAGCGAACCACGTTCGACGGCCGCCACTACCGCATCGTCGACGCGATCGCCGAGCCCAAGCCCGTCCAGCAGCCGTACCCGCCGATCTGGATCGGCGGCAGCGGTCGCAAGCGGACGTTGCGGATCGTGGCGCAGTATGCCGATGTCTGGAACGCGTCCGGGGGCACGCCAGACGAAGTCGCCGATCTCTCCGCAGTGCTCGACCAGCACTGTGCCGACGTCGGACGCGATCCTGCGCAGATCCGCCGGACCGTGCAGATCCGACTGCCTGACACGGCCGATGACGCGCTCCCGCTGATCGAGGACTACGCCCGCGTGGGCGTGACCGAGATCATCATCATCGTGACGGGCGGTCAGGAGGTGCGGCAGGCCGAGCAGGCCGCGGAACTCCTCCCGCGCTTGCGCGCCATCGGCTGACTCCTCCTGCGCCGTGGCCGCGCTTCGCTTCGGCTCTCACCGTCGCCGCCGATCTCACGAGTCGGGACGCGAATCCCGCATGGCTGGACGATGTGGTGGGGGCCCACGTAGGGTCCGGTCCGTGCGGCAGTGCTATTTCGCGTTTACGGTGCCGGCCCGGGTGGCCGGCGGCGTCGACGCAGCCTGACGCAGCACCACCCGAGTCGGCACAAGGCTTCAGGCGATTGCCTGGGGCCTTTCGTCATGAGAGCGGCCGGCTCGGGCACGTGACGGGTGGTCCTCTCGATACCGAGGAGCACCCGTGACCACAACGGCGGATGAGCAGGCAGCCGTCCAGCATCGCAGCGTGACCATCGGCAGCCAGGTCGTCGGTGGCACTCGCCTTCCCGTCCTGGCCGGGCCACGGCGAGGAGCGGACCTGGTCCATGTCAGCCTTCGGCGGCACCACGGAACGGCCGGAGCCGACGAGGAGCTTGCCCGCGTCCGCAGCATCACAGCCGCGCCGCTGCTGGTCGAGCCGTTCTCTGCGGACGACCTGCCGGCTGTGCACAGTTACGCCGACGGCGTGGTGGTCGGGGGCGCCTGGATGCAGGACTTCCGCCTGCTCTCTGCCGTCGGACGTCTCGGCCTGCCCGTGGTGCTCCATCGCGGTCACCACTGCACCGTCGACGAATGGCTCTCGTCGGTCGAGTACGTGCGAGCCGAGCGCAACGACGACGTCGTCCTGTGCGAGGGCGGCAGCCGCCGCTACGCCGGTGGGCGTACAACGCTTGACCTGGCGCTGGTCAGGGAGGTGCGTGAACGCTCCGGCCTACCCGTGGTGGTCGACGTGGGCGATACCCCCTGGCTGGCCGCCGCTGCCGTCGCCGGTGGCGCCGACGGTGTGTGGCTTGCCGAGGACGCGGCAGCCGCCGACGTCGAGGTCGCCCTCGAGGCGGCGACGACGCTTACGCCCGTCGTGCGTCAGGTCAACCCCATCTCGCTCGCGGCCTGCCGGGAGGCCATCGACCGGGTCGACGCGGCTCTGGCCTCGCTGCTGGAGTACAGAGTTGCGCTCGCGACCGAGGTCCAGCAGCACAAGCGGGTCGGCGGCTATGCCGGGCGGGACCCGAAACGTGAGGCGCAGATCGTGCACGCCATGGCGCACCGGGCGCCGTCGATCGAACGCGACCACCTGGCGCGGATCATGGACGCCGTCATCGCGGCCGGCCTCGACGCCGCGGAGGTGGCCAGCAGGCCAGCGGTGTGGCGCAAGTAGGGAGCGCACTCACCGCCCAGTCGCATCCTCTTGCGGTGATCGTCCCGCGATCGCCACGCCGTGTTCACCCGTGTCTTCGAGTCTGGCAGCGCACCGCGCCGACGTCTCGACGTACGGAGACCACGATGAGCCACAGTCACATCCACTCCCACGAAGAAATCACCGGTGATGCTGCCGACCTCACCGTGCCGGACCAGGAGCTTTCGCCAGGCTCGCTGTCCCGTCGCGACATGCTGCGCAGCGCCGGGCTGCTCGGTGCCGGAGCCGCGGCTGCCAGCGTGCTCGGCGGCACCGCGACGGCCGCGGCCGCACCAACGCAGGTACCGACCAAGGGCGGCTTCAGGTGGCTCGCCGGCGACCACCACATCCACACCCAGTACAGCGGTGACGCGATCTACCGGGTGATCGACCAGGTCCGGCACGGACGCGCGTACGGCCTGAACTGGATGGTCATCACCGACCACGGCGGCGCCCAGCACGCCCGGATCGGCGTCGAGAAGGTCAACCCGGACATCCGGGCCGCCCGCGAGGCGCTGCCCGACGCCCTGGTCTTCCAGGGCCTGGAGTGGAACATCCCCGGCGCCGAGCACGGCACCGTCTTCGTCCACCCGGGCAACCGTGAGGTCAGCGTCCTCAAACAGTTCGAGAACGACTACGACGGGACGGTCAACGCAGCGAACGCGGGCACGCCACAGAACGAGGCCCTGGCGATCGCCGGGCTGACCTTCCTCGCGGACGCTGTCCGCAGGGGTCGTGTGGAGGGTGCCCTGTTCCTCGCCAACCACCCGGCACGGCGGGGTGTCGACTCGCCGCACGAGATCCGCAACTGGCGCGACGCGGCACCGACCGTCGCCGTCGGGTTCGAGGGTGCGCCGGGCCATCAGGCGGCCGGGATCGCGCAGCCGTTCGGACCAGGGAGCGGCCGCGGCTTCTACGCCGGCGGGCCGAGCGCGGACTCCTTCCCCGGCTACCCACCGGAGAGCTACCGGACCTGGGGCGGCTTCGACTGGATGACCTCGACCGTCGGCGGTCTCTGGGACAGCCTGCTGGCCGAGGGAAAGCCGTGGTGGATCAGCGCGAACTCCGACGCACACTTCGTCTACCTCGACACCGCGCTGCGCGGACCGGACAGCGATTTCAACACCAACGGGTTCTACGACGACCCCGTTCACGGCATCGAGCCGAACACGGGAGCCGGCGACTTCTGGCCCGGCTACTACAGCCGCACCCATGTCGGTGCCACCGAGGTCGGCTATGCGCAGGTCATGGACGGCCTGCGAGCGGGCCGGGTCTGGGTCGATCACGGCAACCTGGTGCAGGGTCTCGACGTCCGGGCGCGGATCCGAGGGAACAGCGGCGGTGTCCCGCTCGGCGGCGTACTGCAGGCACGCCGCGGAGAGCGGGCCGAGTTGTCGATCGTCATCGACCTCGCCACCCAGCCCAACTGGGCGCAGTTCGTGCCGCGGCTGGCTCGGGTCGACGTCATCCGTGGCGCCGTGACGGGGCCAGCATCGGACAAGGACACGTTCAGTGCGCCCGACTCGCAGGTCGTCGAGTCCTTCGACGTCGCCGGCGACACCGGAGCGGTCACGCTGAACCTCCGGCTCGGGCGGGTCGATGAGCCGTTCTACGTCCGGTTGCGGGGCACGGACGGAAACCGATCGGCAGTGGGCCTGAACGGGTCGGAGGTCGACCCCGAAGGACCGGCGATGGACGTGCTCGGCGACGCTGACCCGTGGGCCGACCTGTGGTTCTACACCAACCCGATCTGGGTGCTGCCCCGGTGACCTCGCAGGTCATCGGCATCGACGCGGGGTCGCGGACACGTGCCGAGGCCGAGCACGTCCTGCACGAGTTCCTGGGCGGTGCTCGGCTCGGCCACCTGGTGGCCTGTACGCACGTCGTCCGGCCCGTGTGGTCGCACGGCGACCTGGTGCTGCGCGTGCCGCCCTCGTCGGGCGGCATGCTCGCGCCGTTCGAGGTGCGCGACCAGGGACCGTGCTGCGGGGGTCACTGATCACGTGTCCCCATCCCGCCGGAGGCGTCCGGCGAGGCGGCCGACTCCTGTCACCGGCGACTCCTAGACTCGGGCTCGCAGCCCACGCGCCTAGGAGGCGTCCGTCGTCGTGCCCGACCCGTCCAGCCAGAGTCCCGACGCGAACTTCGTGCACCTGCACGTGCACACCGAGTACTCGATGCTCGACGGCGCGGCCCGGCTCGACGACCTGGTCACCGAGACGGCCAAGCACGGCATGCCCGCGCTGGCGATGACCGATCACGGCAACGTCTTCGGTGCCTACGACTTCTACAAGAAGGCCGGCCGGCACGGCGTCAAGCCGATCATCGGCAACGAGGCGTACGTGACACCCCGGACCAGCCGCTTCGACAAGACACGCGTGCGGTGGGGCAGCGGGGGCGAGGACGACGTCTCCGGCGGTGGTGCCTACACGCACATGACGCTGCTCGCCGAGAACACCGGCGGCATGCACAACCTGTTCCGGCTGTCGTCGCTGGCCTCGCTGGAGGGCTTCTACTTCAGGCCCCGCATGGACCGCGAGCTGTTGCAGACCTACGCCGGCGGTCTGATCGCCACCACCGGCTGCCCCGGCGGCGAGGTCCAGACCATGCTGCGGCTGGGCCGCTACGACGAGGCAAAGGCGACGGCCGCCGAGTTCCGCGACATCTTCGGCGCTGACAACTACTACGTCGAGCTGATGGACCACGGCCTGGCGATCGAACGTCGCGTGCGCGACGACCTGCTGCGGCTGGCTCGCGATCTGCAGCTTCAGCTGGTCGCCACCAACGACTCGCATTACACGTACCCGGGCGACCGCGACGCGCACGCCGCGCTGCTGTGCGTGCAGTCCGGCTCGACGTTGGCCGACCCGAGCCGGTTCAAGATGGAGGCCGAGGACTTGTACCTCAAGTCACCGGCCGAGATGCGAACCATCTGGGCCGAGCTGCCCGAGGCGTGCGACAACACGCTGCGCATCGCCGAACGGTGCGACGTCCGGTTCGCCGAGGGCGCCAACTTCATGCCCAGGTTCCCGGTTCCGGCGGGCGAGGACGAGACCTCCTGGTTCGTCAAGGAGGTCGAGCGGGGCCTGCGGCGGCGGTACCCCGCCGGCATTCCCGACCGGGTCCGCGCCCAAGCCGAGTACGAGAGTCAGGTGATCTGCGACAAGGGCTACCCGGGCTACTTCCTGGTCGTGGCCGACTTCATCGGCTGGGCCAAGGAGCAGGGCATCAGGATCGGCCCGGGACGAGGGTCCGCACCGGGGGCGATCGTCGCGTACGCGTTGAACATCACCGACCTCGACCCGATCCAGCACGGCCTGGTCTTCGAACGCTTCCTCAACCCCGAGCGCCCGTCGATGCCCGACATCGACATCGACTTCGACGAGCGCCGCCGTGGCGACGTCATCCGGTACGTCGCGGACAAGTACGGGTCCGACCGGGTCGCGCAGATCGTCACATACGGCACCATCAAGGCCAAGCAGGCGGTCAAGGACGCCTCCCGTGTGCTCGGCTTCCCGTTCGCGATGGGGGAGCGCATCACCAAGGCGATGCCGCCGTCGGTCATGGGCAAGGACATCACGCTCACGGGCATCTTCGACGCGGAGAACAAGCGCTACTCCGAGGCGGGCGAGTTCCGTGAGCTCTACGGAGCCGACCCGGACGTCCGCAAGGTCGTCGACACCGCCAAGGGCCTGGAGAACCTCAAGCGCCAGTGGGGTGTCCACGCCGCGGGCGTGATCATGTCCTCGGAACCGCTGATCGACCACATCCCGATCATGAAGCGCGAGCAGGACGGCGCGATCATCACGCAGTTCGACTACCCGACCTGCGAGGCGCTCGGTCTGGTCAAGATGGACTTCCTCGGCCTGCGCAACCTGACCGTGCTCGACGACGCCTGCAAGAACATCGTCCGCAACGGCAAGGAGCCGGTCGCGCTGGAGACGCTCGAGCTCGACGACCGCCCGACGTACGAGCTGCTCTCACGCGGCGACACCCTCGGCGTGTTCCAACTCGACGGTGGCCCGATGCGGGCCCTGCTGCGGCTGATGAAGCCGGACAGCTTCGAGGACATCTCCGCGGTGGGCGCGCTGTACCGGCCGGGACCGATGGGCGCACAGTCGCATACCAACTACGCGCTGCGCAAGAACGGAAAGCAGCCGATCACCGCGATCCACCCGGAGCTTGCAGAGCCCCTGGCCGAGATCCTCGACGAGACCTACGGGCTGATCGTGTACCAGGAGCAGGTCCTGGCGATCGCCCAGAAGGTGGCGGGGTACTCGCTGGGCAAGGCGGACCTGCTCCGGCGGGCGATGGGCAAGAAGAAGCGTGAGGTGCTCGACGCCGAGTTCGTCGCCTTCTCCGACGGCATGAAGGCGGCCGGTTTCACGGCCGGCGCGGTCAAGACGCTCTGGGACATCCTGGTCCCGTTCTCCGACTATGCCTTCAACAAGGCGCACAGTGCGGCGTACGGGCTGGTCTCGTACTGGACCGCGTACCTCAAGGCCAACTATCCGGCGGAGTACATGGCGGCGCTGCTCACCAGTGTCCGCGACGACAAGGACAAGACCGCGATCTACCTGGCCGAGTGCCGCCGGATGGGCATCAAGGTGCTGCCGCCGGACGTCAACGAGTCCGCGGGCGACTTCACGCCGGTCGGAACCGACGTCCGGTTCGGTCTGGCCGCCATCCGCAACGTCGGCGGCAACGTCGTCGAGGGCATCGTCGCCACCCGGGCGGCGGAGGGCCGCTACGAGTCCTTCCCCGACTTCATGGACAAGGTGCCGGTCGTCGTCTGCAACAAGCGGGTGGTGGAGTCGCTGGTCAAAGCCGGCGCATTCGACTCGATGGGCTACTCGCGACGCGCGCTCGCGGCGTGCAGCGAAGAGGCGGTCGACGTCGTCGTCGACCTCAAGCGCAACGAGGCCATCGGGCAGTTCGACCTGTTCGGCGGGCTCGACGACGACCGGCGGGGGCTTGAGATCACCGTCCCGGAGCTGTCCGAGTGGGACAAGCCGGTCAAGCTCGGCTACGAGCGCGAGATGCTCGGGCTGTACGTCTCCGATCACCCGCTGTTCGGCGTCGAATACGTCATCGCTCGCTCGACCGATCGCGCCATCGCCGCCCTGGCCGACGAGGAGGAGTGCCCGACCGGCATCACGGTGACCGTCGGCGGCCTGGTCACCGGCCTGCTGCGCAAGGTCACGCGGCGCGGCGACACCTGGGCCATCGCCACCGTCGAAGACCTCGAGGGCGCCGTCGAGGTGATGCTCTTCCCGGCCACGTACCAGCAGTACGCGCTCCAGCTCGCCGAGGACGCCGTCGTCGTGGTGAAGGGGAGGCTGGACCGCCGCGACGACTCGCCCCAGGTGATCGCCAGCGAGCTGACCCTGCCCGACCTGTCCGAGGCGCCGACCGGTCCGGTCGTCGTCAGCGTGCCGGTCGCGCGGTGCACGCCGCCGATGGTCGAGCGGCTCAAGGACGTCCTGGCCACCCACCCCGGCGTCACCGAGGTCCACCTGCGCCTGCAGGGAGGCGGCCAGACCACGCTGATGCGTCTCGACGACGGCTTGCGGGTCACACCGTCGACGGCGTTGATGGGGGATCTCAAGGCACTGCTGGGGCCGGAGTGTCTGCGCTGAGCCCACCCGAGGTCGCCAGCGCCGCCCGCGGATCTGTGTCCGGACCTCGGCGGGTGCTGATCGAGGCGATCCTCGCGTGCCTTGCGGCCGGCCTCGTCGTCGGTGTTGCGTGGCGGCTGATCACGCCGGAGATCGTCGTCGAGGTCACCGCGAACGGGACCCGGCTGCCACCGCTGCAGGCAGGCAAGCTGTTCTCGGTCGAGGCCTGGTTCGCGATCCTGGGTGCGGGTGCTGGTGTCGTCCTTGCGATTGTGCTGTTCATGCGTCATCGCCACCAGCCGGCCGCTGCGCTGGCGGGGGCCGTGGCCGGCGGGTCGCTGGGCGCACTGGTGGCGTGGCGGCTGGGTGTGCTGCTCGGGCCTGGCCCGCTCGGGTCCCAGCTCGCCGCCGCGGCGGAAGGCGACCTGGTGCCGGTTCCCCGTGACATCGATGCGTACGGGTCCTGCTCGTCTGGCCGATCGCCTCGACCGTCGTCATGATCGTGCTGACGGCCGTCGCCGGTGACCACGCCCCGCGGCACAGCAGGCGCAACTCGCCCGACGAGCTCAGCCCGCCCGGGTGACGGCGACGCGCCAGGGTCAGGTCCAACGTCGTCACGCGCCCGGGACGAGCGGGCGCGCTCGTCTTGGGATGCGGGCGTCAGGGTCCGAGGAATGGGACCCCGACCTAGACTCGACCGGGTGATTCGCCGGATCGACCTGCGCGGTCGGCTCGCCCGCGGTGAGGTGCCCGACTACCGGGCGCTCGTCCCGCGGGCGTCGGTCGACGTCGACTCGGCGACCGACGCGGTCCGCGCGATCTGCGAGGACGTGCGGGACCGCGGGCTCCAGGCCATCCGCGACCTGACCGCTCGGTTCGACGGCCTCGACGTCGAGGAGATCCGGGTGCCGGCGGCTGAACTGGCGGCCGCTCTCGACCGGCTCGACCCGACCGTGCTCGCGGCGCTGGACGAGTCGATCGCGCGGGCCCGCCGGGTACACGCTGAACAGCGGCCCGCCGAGGTCACGACGACCGTCGTGCCCGGCGGCAGCGTCACGCAGCGGTGGATACCGGTCGAGCGGGTCGGCCTCTACGTCCCTGGCGGGCTGGCCGTGTATCCGAGCAGCGTGGTGATGAACGTGGTCCCGGCGCAGGTTGCCGGTGTCGGGTCGATCGCCGTGGCGAGTCCGCCGCAGCGCGACCACGGCGGACTGCCGCACCCGTCGATCCTGGCTGCGTGCGCCCTGCTCGGTGTGGACGAGGTCTACGCGGTGGGCGGCGCGCAGGCCGTCGCGATGTTCGCGTACGGCGTCGCGGACGGGGACGGCGCGGTCGGGTGCCCATCCGTCGACCTGGTGACCGGCCCGGGCAACGTCTTCGTGGCGGCGGCGAAGCGGTTGCTGCGTGGCGTCGTCGGGACCGACGCGATAGCGGGGCCGACCGAGATCGCTGTGCTCGCGGACGAGACCGCCGACCCGGTGCACGTGGCCGCCGACCTGCTCAGCCAGGCGGAGCACGACCCCCTTGCCGCGAGCGTGCTGGTCACCGACAGCGAGCAGCTTGCGAACGCGGTCGACCGCGAACTGGAGGCGCAGGTGGCCGCGACCAAGCACACCGAACGGGTGCGCGCCGCGCTCAGCGGCCCGCAGTCCGGCGCGGTCCTGGTCGACGACCTCGACCAGGGCCTCGCCGTTGTGGACGCCCACGCGGCCGAGCACCTGGAGATCCAGACCGCGGACGCGAGGGCGGTCGCGGCCCGCGTGCGCCATGCCGGTGCCGTGTTCGTCGGGCCGTGGGCACCGGTGAGCCTCGGCGACTATTGCGCCGGCTCGAACCACGTCCTGCCCACCGGTGGCGGCGCCCGGCATTCGAGCGGGTTGTCGGTGCCGTCGTTCCTCCGCAGCGTCCAGGTCGTCGAGTACGACGAGCCCGCGTTGCGCGCCGCCGCCGACCATGTCGCCACGCTGGCGGCTGCCGAAGACCTGCCTGCCCACGGCGCCGCCGTGCGCGCCAGGTTCCGGTGATGGCCCGCACGCCGCCGCTGCGCGAGGAGCTACGCGGCCGGTCGCCGTACGGCGCGCCCGTCCTCGACGTGCCGGTGCGGCTCAACGTGAACGAGAACCCGTATCCGCCGTCCGCGGCGCTGGTCGCCGAAGCGGCCGTCGCCGTCGCAGAGACCGTGCGTGGCCTCAACCGCTATCCGGACCGCGATGCCCTTGACCTGCGACGCGACCTGGCGGCATACCTCGGCCACGGCCTCGACGCGTCCCGCGTGTGGGCGGCGAACGGTTCCAACGAGGTGATGCTGCAGGTGTTGCAAGCCTTCGGCGGCCCCGGGCGCACGGTGCTGTCGTTCGCGCCGACGTACTCGATGTATCCCGAGTACGCCCGCGACACGTCGACCCGCTGGGTGGCCGGCCGCCGTGAGGCCGACTTCACCGTCGACGAAGGCCACGCGCTGGAGCAGGTGCGCGAGCACTCACCGAGCGTGATCCTGCTCGCATCGCCCAACAACCCGACCGGCACCGCGCTGCCGCTCGATCTGGTGGCCGCGATCCACCGCGGGTCCGACAGCGTGGTCGTCGTGGACGAGGCCTACGCCGAGTTCCGCCGCGGCAGCACACCGAGCGCGCTGACGCTGCTCGCAGACCACCCCAGGCTCGCCGTCGTGCGCACCATGAGCAAGGCGTTCGCGTTCGCCGGTGCCCGGCTGGGCTACCTGGCCGCCGCTGCGGAGATCGTCGAGGCACTGCAGGTCGTGCGGCTGCCGTACCACCTGTCGGCGGTCACCCAGGCTGTCGCCCGGGTAGCGCTGCGGCACGCGGACGACCTGCTGAGCCGCGTCGACGAGATCCGCACCGAGCGCGACGCGGTGGCGGCATGGCTGCGCGACCGCGGGCTGACGGTGCCCGAGTCGGATGCGAACTTCGTCCTGATGGGTCGATTCGCCGACCGGCATGCCGTCTGGCAGGGCCTGCTCGACCGGGACGTGCTCGTTCGCGAGACCGGCCCGGACGGCTGGCTGCGTGTGACGGTGGGTACGCCCGCAGAGATGGCCGCCTTCCGCGCGGCTCTGGTGGAGGTACTGTGACGTCGAGGACGGCGCGGGTCGAGCGTGCGACCAGGGAGAGCCGCGTCGTGGTCGAACTCGACCTCGACGGTTCGGGCGTGAACGACGTCTCGACCGGCGTGCCCTTCTACGACCACATGCTCTCGGCCCTGTCCCGGCATTCGCTGATTGACCTTGCCGTCACGGCGGAGGGCGACCTCGATGTCGACGCCCACCACACCGTCGAGGACGTGGCGATCGTGTTGGGCCAGGCGCTCTACGAGGCGCTCGGCGACAAGACCGGCATCCGGCGCTTCGGCGACGCCATGGTCCCGCTGGACGAGGCGCTGGCGCAGGTCGCCGTCGACGTGGCCGGGCGGCCGTACTGCGTGCACACCGGCGAACCGGCGGGGCAGGAGTACGTCCTGATCGGCGGGCACTACCCGGGCTCGCTCACCCGTCACGTGCTGGAGACGCTGGCGCAGCACGCACAGATCGGGCTGCATGTGCGGGTTCTCGCCGGCCGCGATCCGCACCACGTGGTGGAGGCCCAGTTCAAGGCCGTGGCCCGGGCGCTGCGCGCCGCCGTCGCGCTCGACCCGCGCGAAGGCGGCATCCCGTCGACCAAGGGCAGCTTGTGAGCCGTCCCGTCGTCGTCGTCCTCGACTACGGTTCCGGCAATGTCCGTTCCGCTGTCCGGGCGCTCGACCGGGTCGGCGCGACGGTGACTCTCACCGCCGATCGCGAGGCGGCCGAGGGAGCCGACGGGCTGGTGGTGCCGGGCGTGGGGGCGTTCGCTGCGTGCGTGCACGGTCTGCGGGCGGTCCACGGCGACCAGGTCGTCGACCGGCGGCTGGCCGGTGGCCGACCGGTGCTGGGCATCTGCGTCGGCATGCAGGTGCTCTTCGACCGGGGCATCGAGCACGGCGTCCAGAGCCAGGGCCTGGGGGAGTGGCCGGGCACGGTCGAGCGGCTCGAAGCCTTGCCGCTGCCGCACATGGGCTGGAACACCGTCGAGGTCGCTCCCGGGTCACGGCTCTTCGCCGGCGTCGAGGGCGAGCGGTTCTACTTCGTTCACTCCTACGGCGTGCGCCGCTGGACGATGCCACCGCCGGTGCGGCTGCGTCCGCCGCTGGTGAGCTGGGCCGGCCACGACGGCGACCGGTTCGTCGCCGCCGTCGAGAACGGGCCGCTGTCGGCGACGCAGTTCCATCCGGAGAAGTCCGGCGACGTGGGCGCGACGCTGCTGGAGACATGGGTGAGAGGGTTGACGACATGAGCGGGCGCTGGGACACCCGGACCTACGACCGGGACTTCGCCTTCGTCTCGGCGTACGGGGCCGAACTGCTCGAGTGGCTCTCGGCCCAGCCCGGCGAGACCGTCCTCGACCTCGGCTGCGGAACCGGCGAACTGGCCGGCCGGATCGCCGAGGCAGGGGCGACGGTGATCGGTATCGACTCCGACCCTGCCATGGTCGAGGCCGCCCGGCAGCGCCTGCCGGACGCCGATGTGCGCGTGGCGGACGCTCACGACTTCACGGTCGAGTCGCCGGTCGATGCCGTGTTCTCGAACGCGGCGCTGCATTGGATGCCGGCGTCGGTGGAGGTGCTTGGCTGCGTGTCCGACGCGCTGCGCCCAGGAGGCCGGTTCGTCGCCGAGATGGGTGCGAGTGGCAACGTCGCGACCGTGACCGCCGCGGTCGACGAAGCCTGCCGCGAGGCCGGCCTGGCCGAGCGCAGCTGGCCGTGGTTCTTCCCGTCGCCCGCACAGTACGCAGCCATGCTGGAGGACTCCGGGCTGGAGATCCGCGAGCTCGACTTCCGCGACCGGCCGACCCGGCTGACGGGGCAGGACGGCCTCGCCGGCTGGCTGGAGATGTTCGCCGGCGCGGTGGTGGCCGACGTGCCGGGTGCGGTGCTCGACCGCGCGGCGGAGATCGCCCGGCCGGCGCTGTGGCGCGACGGCGCCTGGTGGGCGGATTATCGGCGGCTGCGGTTCCGCGCGGTGAAGGTCGCGTAACGGGGTCTGGGTGCGGAGGGCTGCGGTGGTCCAATCGGGGAGGCTACGTGTGCTCTCCGCGTGATGGTCGGGGGCGGGCGTGAGCAGGTTGGTGCTGCTTCCCGCCGTGGACGTGGCCGGTGGACAGGCCGTACGGCTGGTCCAGGGTGAGGCGGGCTCACAAACGGCGTACGGCGACCCTCTCGACGCGGCGCTCGCGTGGCAGGAGGCGGGGGCCGAGTGGGTGCACCTGGTCGACCTCGACGCTGCGTTCGGGCGCGGCTCGAACCGGGAACTGCTGTCGAGCCTGATCGCGCGCCTGGACGTTGCTGTGGAGCTGTCCGGCGGCATCCGGGACGATACGTCGCTGGACGCGGCGATGGCGACGGGATGCGCGCGCGTCAACCTGGGCACGGCTGCCCTGGAGGACCCGGACTGGACGGCCGGCGCGATCGCTCGCTACGGCGACAAGGTCGCGATCGGCTTGGACGTTCGCGGCACGACGTTGGCCGCCCGCGGCTGGACCCGCGACGGCGGTCACCTCTGGGACGTTCTCGACCGGTTGGACGGCGACGGGTGCGCCCGATACGTCGTCACCGACGTCACCAGGGACGGCACGCTGCGCGGTCCCAACCTGGATCTGCTGCGTGCCGTCTGCGACCGTACGGACCGTCCGGTCGTCGCCGGTGGCGGGGTGTCGAACCTGGACGATCTCGTCGCGTTGCGCGCGCTCGTCCCGCACGGGGTGGAGGGCGCCATCGTCGGCAAGGCGCTCTACGCGGGGGCGTTCACCCTGCCCGAGGCGCTCGCGGTGGCCGGATGACCCGCCGGGTCAGCTCTGGCGCGCCGTGGGAGCCGGTCGTCGGGTACAGCCGGGCCGTCGCGGCCGGCGACCACGTGTGGGTGACCGGATGCACGTCGATCGTCGACGGCGCGGTGGTGCACGAGGGCGACGCCTACGAGCAGACCGCGCAGGCGATCCGCAATGTCGCCTGGGCGCTGGAGCAGGTCGGGGCGTCGTTGGCCGACGTCGTGCGGACCAGGATCTTCGTCACCGACATCACGCGCTGGCAGGAGTACGGCCGCGCCCACGGCGAGGAGTTCGGAGCGACCATGCCGGCGACGTCGATGGTCGAGGTCAGTGCGCTGATCGACCCCCGGATGCTGGTCGAGGTCGAGGCGGTGGCGTACCTGCCGGGCATCGGGGCATGACCGCCGGGACGGCGACGCGCCGAGCGAGGGACGAGCGAGAAGCGGAGCGTGACCCTTGAGCGTTGCCATCCGGGTGATCCCGTGTCTCGACGTCGATGCCGGGCGCGTGGTCAAGGGGGTGCGCTTCAGCGACCTGCGCGATGCCGGCGACCCGGTCGAGATGGCGCGCGTGTACGACGCCGAGGGTGCCGACGAGCTGGTCTTCCTCGACATCACCGCGTCGAGCGACGACCGCAACACGATGTACGACGTCGTCTCGCGGACCGCCGAGCAGGTGTTCATACCGCTCACCGTGGGCGGCGGGGTCCGCTCCGTCGATGACGTCGACCGGCTCCTCCGGGCCGGGGCGGACAAGGTCGGAGTGAACACGGCCGCGGTGGCTCGGCCGGAGCTGGTCGGAGAGATCGCGGACCGGTTCGGCGCCCAGGTCCTCGTCCTGTCCGTCGACGCGCGGCGGGGTGGCGACACCGCGTCGGGTTTCGAGGTGACGACGCATGGCGGACGGCGGGGGACCGGCATCGACGCGGTCGCCTGGGCCACCCGGGCGGCTGACCTCGGCGCCGGGGAGGTCCTGCTCAACTCCGTGGACGCCGATGGCACCCGCGACGGGTACGACCTGCCGATGCTGGCGGCGATCCGGTCCGCGGTCACGGTGCCGGTGATCGCCAGCGGGGGAGCCGGTTCGCTCGAGCACTTCGCCCCCGCTGTCGCGGCCGGCGCGGACGCCGTGCTCGCGGCGAGCGTGTTCCACTTCGGCACCCTGCGCATCGCAGCGGTCAAGCAGGCGTTGGTCAACGCCGGCCATCCCGTCCGCGAGGTCGGCTCCGGGTAGGACCGTCCCGGGTCAAGACTGCTGGCAGGGGTTGACGCCATCAGGACTGTCGCACAACTCAGGGGCCGGCCGCCGCCGGCCGGAAGACCTCCGGCGATCGTGTGCATGGCACGCTCAACCGCTGTGCATGGCACGCTGAACTGTCGCTGGAGCGCCCGACTCGTACCGATTTGTGGAGCAGTTCAGCGTGCCATCCCTTCGAGGCCGCCGCCGGCAGCCCGCGGCTGCTCCCAGCGTGAGACGTCTGCAGTGCTTCGGGCCGTGGAGACCGGCGAGTCGGTCGTGGTGACGAAGGACGGCCAGGAGATCGCCAAGATCGTCCCGCTCGGCACGGCGGAACGGCGGCGGCGGCGCTGGACATCCCGACAGCAGCGCCTGGGCCAGCGCCGGATAGTGAGCCCGGCTAGCTACAAGCCGAGGTGGGCGCCGCGAAATGCCGTGACGTCGGCCGGGTCGCCCTCGATGCCGACCAGTGCGTGGTCGGCGCGGCCGAAGGCGTAGAGCAGCAGCTCGCCGGGCGGTCCGGCCAGCGAGACGTCGGCACCGTCCGCGGCGGGTGACTTGTGCACGACGGCCGTCCGTCCGTCGTCGTGCAGGAGAGTGACACCCACCGGTGAGCGGCGGAACAGAAGCCGCCCGCGGGACGAGACCGCGCCCCAGAGGGCCTCCTCGTAGTGGACCGGAAGCTCGCGCGGCTCGGTCCAATCCGGCTGCGCACGCAGGATGTCCTCGTGGTGCACGAAGTGCTCGGTCAGGTTCACGGCCTCCTCGATGGGCCCCCATGACAGCGGTGACCAGAATGGTGGATGCTGTACACGGCCGACCAGGTTCTGCCACGACAGACCGGCGAGCGACCGCTGGACGCGGGCGGTCCGGCCGGCGAGCGCGGGCAGCACGATTCCAGGCGCCGCATCCGGGCGTGACTCGCGGAGCACGAGATGGGCGGCCAGGTCGCGGGTCCGCCAGCCCGCGCACAGCGTGGGCGCGTCCGGCCCCACGGCCAGCAAGGTTTCGCACAGCGCCGTGCGCTCGAGGCGGGCGAAGGCGGTCATGGGCGTGAGCGTAGGCGGCGGACGTCGCTTGCGAGAATGTCGCCACGACGAGGAGACGGAGACTGGGTGACCGACGAGTCGGATCAGGTGACGCTGCGTGAGGGATTCGGCCTGCTGGGCCGGGCCATCCGCGGCGAACCGAAGGTTTTCGGGCTTGCGGTCGCCGGCAGTGCCGTCTACGGTTCCACGACGGTCCTCACCGCCGTGGTCGTCGGCGAGGTCACCGACCGGGTGATCGTGCCGGCGTTCCACGATGGGCGGACGACGACGGCTGCCCTGATCGCGGCCGCCAGTGCGATCGTCGGCATCGCCGTTCTCAAGGCCGCCGGCATCGTGGTGCGGCGGTACTTCGCCGGCCTGATGCAGTACCGCCTGCAGGCCCGCTACCGCCGACGCGTCACGCGGCAGTACCTGCGGCTGCCGCTGTCCTGGCACCACCGGCACCCGACCGGCCAGCTGCTCTCCAACGCGAATGCCGACGTGGAGGCGTCCTGGTATCCGATTGCACCGCTGCCGATGTCGGTTGGCGTTCTGGTCATGCTGCTGGTGGCCGTCGTCGCGATGGTGCTGACGGATCCGACCCTCGCCGCTGTGGGCCTGCTGGTCTTCCCCACGATCCTGCTGATCAACGTCGCCTACCAGCGCCGGCTGTCGCCACTCGCGACCCGTGCACAGGCACTGCGGGCGGAGCTGTCCGGCGTCGCGCACGAGTCCTTCGACGGCGCGATGGTGGTCAAGGCGCTGGGCCGCGAGGCCGAGGAGACCGCGAGGTTCGGCGCCGTCGCACGCGAGCTCCGCGACGCGAACGCCGCCGTCGGGCGGATCCGGGGCGCGTTCGACCCGGTGCTGGAGGCCCTGCCCAGCCTCGGCGTGCTCGCCGTGATCCTGGTCGGTTCCGCCCGGGTGAGCGGCGGGTCCCTGGCGCCGGGCGCACTCGTCTCGGTGGCGTACATCCTGACGGTGGTCGCCTTCCCCGTGCGGGCGATCGGCTGGGTCCTGGGCGAGCTGCCCCGTGCCGTCGTCGGTTGGCGCCGGGTCGACCATGTGTTGGGCGCCGATGGAGCCCTCACGTACGGCGATGTCGATCCGGCCGGACGGACCACGCCGGCGGATCTCGACGTCCGCGACGTGCGCTACGCCTACGTCGACGACCGCGACGTCCTGCACGGCGTCACGCTCGATGTCGCGCCGGGCCGCACCGTGGCCGTGGTCGGCCCCACCGGTTCCGGCAAGTCGACGCTGGCAGGTCTCCTCGTCCGGCTGGTCGACCCGCACAGCGGCGCGGTACTCCTCGACGGCTCCGACGCGCGGGACCTGGCACCGGGCGGTGTGTCGCGCACGGTCTCGCTGGTGTTCCAACAGGCGTTCATCTTCGAGGACTCGGTGCGCGAGAACGTGACCCTGGGGTTCCCGGCGACCGACGACGAGGTCTGGTCGGCACTGCGGCTCGCCCAGGCCGACCGCTTCGTCGCCGCGCTTCCGGACGGCCTGGACTCGGTGATAGGCGAGCGCGGGGCGACCCTGTCCGGTGGCCAGCGACAGCGCCTCGCCCTGGCCCGGGCCCTCGTGCGCGGGCCGCGGCTGCTCGTCATGGACGACGCCACCAGCGCGGTGGACCCGGAGGTGGAACGGCGGATTCTCGACGGCCTGCGCGACGCCGACCAGCCCGTCACCGTGGTCGCAGTGGCGTACCGGCGGGCCACCATCGCGCTCGCCGACGAGGTCGTCTACGTCGAGCACGGCCGGGTCGTGGCACGGGGGACGCACGACGAACTGCTGACCCGGTCGGTCGGGTACCGGAACCTGCTGACGGCTTACGAGCGTGACGCCGCCGAACGCGCGGCTCTCGCGGCCGACGAGGAGCTCGCAGCGGAGGAGCTGGCCAGATGACCACGGCCTCGACCATGGGCGACGGCCTGGAGACCACCGCCTGGCAGACGGTCCGCCGCGGGCTGGCCCTGTCGCCGGAGATCCGGGACGGACTGCCGCTGACCCTCCTCCTGGCGCTGCTCGCCACGGCGATGCGAGCCGTCGTTCCCATCACCATCCAGCAGACGGTCGACCGGGGGCTGATGGCACCCGGTGGTGCCGACCTGGACTTCGTCCGGTGGATGTGCCTGGTCGCCCTGGGCGCGATCCTGGTCACGGCGTTCTGCGCGTTCCGGATGAACGTGCGGATCTTCCGGGCCAGCGAGGCGGGCCTCGCTACCCTGCGCACGAAGGCGTTCCGGCACGTGCACGACCTCTCGGTGCTGACACAGAACACCGAACGCCGGGGGTCGCTGGTCTCCCGAGTGACCAGCGACGTCGACACGCTGTCCCAGTTCGTCCAGTGGGGCGGGATCCTGCTGATCATCAGCATCGGCCAGGTCCTGGTGGCGACCGTCATCATGGCCGTGTACTCGTGGCAGCTCACCGTTCTGGTGTGGGTGTGCTTCCTGCCGCTGTTCCTCCTGCTGCGCTCCTTCCAGCGGATGGTGTCGGCTGCGTACACCGTCGTGCGCGAGCGGGTAGGCGCGATGCTGGGGGCGATCTCGGAGTCGGTCGTCGGCGCGGAGGCCGTGCGCGCGTACGGGATCGAGGCGCGTACCCAGGCCCGCATCGACGAGTCGGTCGAACGGCACCGGGCCGCCGCCACCCGCGCCCAGAAGATCGTGGCATTCACGTTCTCGACCGGCGAGGTGGTCGCCGGCTTCGCGAACGCCGCGGTGGTGGTCGTGGGTGTGCTGCTGGGGATCGACGGCGACCTTACGTTGGGCCGCCTGCTGGCGTTCCTCTTCCTGGTCACGCTGTTCGTCGGGCCCGTGCAGGTCGGTACCGAGGTTCTGAACGAGGCTCAGAACGCCGTGGCGGGCTGGCGCCGGGTGCTCGGCGTGCTCGACACCCCGGCGGACGTCGCCAACCCCGGTCCGGCCGGCCAGGTGCTGCCGCGCGGCCCGATCGACGTGCGCTTCGAGGCCGTGTCGTTCGGGTACCCGGACGGTCCCACCGTGCTGCACGAGGTGGATGCAGACATCCCGCCCCGGTCGAGGATCGCGGTCGTCGGCGAGACGGGCTCGGGCAAGACCACTTTCGCGAAGCTGCTGACCAGGCTGATGGACCCGGTGTCGGGCCGCGTGCTCGTCGACGGTGTCGACCTGCGCGACGTGCGGTTTGGGTCGCTGCGTGAGCGGGTCGTCATGGTCCCGCAGGAGGGGTTCCTGTTCGACGAGACATTGGCGGCCAACGTCCGTTACGGCCGTCCGTCGGCCTCCGACGACGACGTGCGGCTGGCGCTCACCGAGCTGGGGCTGGTCGACTGGCTCGACGGGCTACCGGAAGGGCTCGCGACGCGGGTGGGTCAGCGCGGAGAGTCGCTGTCGGCGGGGGAGCGGCAACTGGTTGCCCTGGCGCGCGCGTACCTGGCCGACCCGGACCTGCTGGTGCTCGACGAGGCGACGAGCGCGGTGGACCCCGCCACCGAGGTGCGGCTGGCCCGCGCGCTGGAGGGCATCACTCGCGGCCGTACCGCCGTGACGATCGCGCACCGGCTCTCCACGGCGGAGGCGGCCGACGAGATCCTCGTCTTCGACGACGGGCGTCTGGTCGAGCGAGGCACACATACCGACCTGGTCGGTGCGGGCGGGACGTACTCGAACCTGCACGCCGCCTGGGTCACCCAGTCCCGCTGAGTTGCCTTCGGATGCGGCTGATCGCTCACGTGTGAGTAAGCGGTACCTGTGGATCGCCGCATGGGCTCGGACGTAGAAGTCGGCGATGGGCGAGCGCTTGACACCACCCCTGCGACGGTAGGTGACGTATGCCTTCCCGCCGAGAAAGCCCCCTTCGTAGGGCAGCGGTTCACGACGGTACTCGCCCGCCGGCAATGCCTCGTCGAGCTCCTCGATCGTGGAAAGGTCCACCGACACCTCGGCGTAGACGTCACCGGACTCGGTGAGCTCGCCGGACTCCCTCGTCGCGTTCCGGGTCGTCGAGGATGGAACAGCCGCTCACGGCAAGGGCGGCGACGAGGCCGAGTACGGCCGCCCGCGAGACGGCACGGGTCGACTGAGGGATGGCGGTCAGAGTCACTCTTGGTTCCTGTGCGCTCGCGTCAGCAGCCCGGCGCACCCGTGGGCGGTCGAAGGGTACCTAACTCGTGCGGACCAGGAAGTGCCAGCCCAGCCACCACCAGACCAGGACGACGACGGCCCGGGTGGTGCGCCGCGCGAGTAGCCCGTCGAGCACGTCGCCGAACTTGGCCAGCCGGCCGAACCTCCCGGCTGCCAACAGGGACGCGGCGGCCAGACCGAGGATGACGAAGCCCATGATCGTGATGTCCCGCGTACTCATCGGCGTAGCAACCGCCAGCCGGCGAGCAGCCAGAGCGACCATGCGGCGAACCGGGCACCCGGCTCGTGCAGGAGTGGTGCCGCCAGTACGGAGAGCGTCGGGTGCTCGTACTGGCCGACGGTGTGCTCGCCGAGGTACGCGCCTGCTTCCCACAGCAGGCCGACCAGCGTCAGGCTCGCCCAGAGCAGGGTGGTGCGCCCAAGCGGCTCGACAGCAGTGACGTCCCGGCTCGGAGCGCGCAGCGCGCGGACGGCCACGACGACGCCCGGCAGGGCCACCGCCACCGCCGCCGGCGCGGAGTTGACCTTGGTCGTCGACGCCGTCGCAGCGTACGCGAACGTCGCAGCCAGGAGCAGTGCACCGGCGAGCCGACGGCGCACATCGGCCGGCGCGCGATCCTCGGTCGCCATGTTCTCAGTCTCCCACCGCGGATCCCACACTCACGCACGCCAGAATGGCCGCATGCCCGCTCTGGAACCCGCCCTTGCTTCGCGGCTCAAGCGCGACACCGACGGCCTGGTCGCAGCCGTCGTCCAGCAGCACGACACCGGTGAGGTGCTGATGCTCGGCTGGATGGACGACGAGGCGCTGTACCGGACGCTGACCACCGGCCGGGCGACCTACTGGAGCAGGAGCAGGCAACAGAACTGGGTGAAGGGTGAGACGTCGGGGCACCGGCAATGGGTACGCGAGGTGCGCCTCGACTGCGACGGCGACGCCGTCCTGGTCAAGGTCGACCAGGAAGGCCCGGCGTGCCACACCGGAACCCGGACGTGCTTCGACGACGGGTTCGTCCCGGCGGCCCACGGCGCGCCGGTGTGAACGCGCTGGACGTGACGCCCGGCCTGGACGCCTTCCGGGTGCTGGCCAAGGACCGCCGGGTGATTCCGGTCGTGCGGCGGCTGCTCGCCGACGGGGAGACTCCTGTCGGCGTGTACCAGAAGCTGGCGGCCAACCGGACCGGGACCTTCCTACTCGAGTCGGCGGAGCACGGCGGGGTGTGGTCGCGCTACTCGTTCGTCGGTGCCCGGTCGGCCGCTGTGCTCTCGGAGCGTGAGGGCCACGCGATGTGGCACGGCACGGCTCCGGTCGGGTTGCCCGACGAAGTCGACCCGTGGGAGGCCGTGCGCAGCACGCTCGCCGCCCTGCACACGCCACGGATGCCCGACCTGCCACCGCTGACCGGGGGGCTCGTCGGCTTCGTGTCGTACGACGCCGTACGGCGGCTGGAGCGCCTCCCGGAACTCGCGCCCGACGACCTGGGGCTGCCGGAGATGTCGTTCCTGCTGGCCACCGACCTCGCCGTGCTCGACCACGAGGACGGCACGGTCCTGCTGGTCGCCAACGCCGTCAACTGGGACGACACCGACGAACGCGTGGACGAGGCCTGGGCCGATGGGGTTGCCCGGCTGGACCGGATGACCGCCGAACTCGCCGCGCCGACGCCGTCGTCGGTCTCGTCCTACGACGCCGACGCGGCCCCGGTCCACGACAGCCGTACGCCCCGGCCGGACTACCTGGCGGCGGTGGAGCGGGCGAAGGAGGAGATCCGCGCCGGTGAGGCGTTCCAGGTCGTCGTGTCGCAGCGGTTCGAGATGGCGACGGCCGCCGACGCCCTCGACGTCTACCGCGTGCTGCGCCGAGGCAACCCGAGCCCGTACATGTACCTCGTGCGGCTGCCGGGACCCGATGGCGGGGCCGAGGGAGCCTTCGACGTCGTCGGGTCGAGTCCGGAAGCGCTGGTCAAGGTGACCGGTGACCGGGCTATGACCCACCCGATTGCCGGGACGCGCTGGCGGGGTGAGACACCCGAGGCCGACGCGGCGCTGGCCGCCGAACTGCTCGCCGACCCCAAGGAGCGGGCCGAGCACCTCATGCTGGTCGACCTGTCCCGCAACGACCTCGGCCGGGTCTGCGAGCCGGGCAGCGTCGAGGTCGTCGACTTCATGACGGTGCGCCGCTACAGCCACGTCATGCACATCGAGTCGACCGTCGTCGGGCGGATCGCGGCCGGCCGCACCGCGGTCGACGTGCTGGCCGCCTGTTTCCCGGCCGGTACCCTGTCCGGTGCCCCGAAGCCACGGGCCATGGAGATCATCGAGGAGTTGGAGCCCACCCGGAGAGGGCTCTACGGGGGTGTCGTCGGTTACCTGGACTTCGCCGGCGACCTCGACGTGGCGATCGCGATCCGCACCGCGGTCATGCGCGACGGCCGGGCGTTCGTGCAGGCCGGCGGCGGCGTGGTCGCCGACTCGCGGCCCGAGGCCGAGGACGCCGAGAGCCGCAACAAGGCTGCAGCCGTGCTGCGGGCAGTGGCGATCGCAGAGTCGATCCGGCCGGTCCGGGAGCGTCCGTGAGCGCGCGGCAGGCCCGGCTCGAGCTCGGCGTCGCTCTCGGGCTCCTCGTCACCGGCGGCGTGCTCTGCCTGGTGTCGGGCAGCCGTGTCTGGGGTGAGGGTCTGGTCGACGACGGGCTGTCGGTCACGAGCGAACAGGTGAGCGGCCGCGACCTGTTCCCGTTCGGGCAGGCGGTCGCATTGCTCGGGCTGGCGGCCGTCGTCGCGATCCCCGCGACCCGTCGAGGCGGGCGGCGGGTGATCGGGACGGTGCTGGCGTTGGCAGGGCTGGGGACGGTGCTCGGGGCGTACGGGCTTGCGCTCGAGTTGCCCTCCCGCGTTGCCCACTGGCTGGAACCGGCACCAGAGGTCGCCAGCGTCGTCTCCGAGGCATCCGCCGTCGAAGGCGCGGCCGTGACCACCGGGGTCGGCGGCTTGCTGATCGCGGCCGCCGGGGTCGCTGTCGCCGTGCGTGGACCTCGCTGGCCGGGGATGGGCCGGCGCTACGAGCGCGAGCCGACCCGACCGGCGTCGCCGCACCAGACGTCGCAGCGGACGACGAGCCGTGACGCATGGGACGCCCTCGACCGGGGTGACGACCCGACGGCACCCCGTCCACCCCCATGATCATGAAGCTTCGCGGGTGCTATAGCACTCCGTATCCTTCATGATCACGTGGAGTTGTGGGCAGAATGGGCGTAGCGCGTGCCGGCAGCGAGGAGACGAGATGGCCGAGAACAGTGAGCACTACGAGCACGGCAACACGCCGGCCGCCTGGACCGCGGTGATCATCATGACGGTGGGGTTCGGCATCGGGGCCGTGGCGGTGATCCTGCTCAACTGGCCCCTCTTCTGGATCGGCGGGGTCGGCGTCGTCGTCGCCGGTGCGATCGTCGGCAAGGTCATGCAGATGATGGGTCTCGGCCAGCCTCTGCCCGCAGCGCAGGAGGCGTCAGGCGTGCCGACGACCACGGGCGACCCCGGATAGGCACATGGGCGCCGGGCGGCCCACTCAGGACCCGCTGCCGGTCACCGTCGGTGGGGTGACCCTCGATGTCGCGCGCCGGCGCGCCCTGACGGCCGGCCGGGAGGTGCGGCTCACCGAGTTGCAGTCGGCGCTGCTCGCACATCTGATGCGCCAGCCGGGCCGGGTCTGCAGCCGCCAGGAGCTGATGAGCGAGGTCTGGGGCTACTCGGACGCGATGGGGACGCGCACGGTCGACGTCCACGTCGCGGAGCTGCGGGCCAAGCTGGGGGAGGCGCTGCACATCCGCACGGTGCGCGGCGTGGGCTACGGCGTCGACGCTCCGGCCGCCGGTGTGTGATCGACGTGAGGTTGCTGCGCCGGCCGGGTCAGATCGGTGCTGCCATGGCGACCCAAAGCCCACACGGTGAGCGGTAAGGGGCGTCACGTATCTCACGTCGATCACCGGCGGCCGGCCGGGGGGCCGCAGGGTCGGGGGCCGGGGGCGTGGCAGCGCCCGTCGAAGCCGTGGCTACGCTGGTGCGGCCGGTGCGTCCCTCGCCGGTGCCCGAGCGAAGGCGGAGCCCGAGCGTGAGTGTCCTCGACGAGATCCTCGACGGCGTCAGAGCCGACCTCGCCGAGCGTCAGCAGCACGTCTCGCTCGACGACCTGAAGGCGAAGGCGGCCCGCCAGCCACCAGCGCGCGACCCGATGCCCATGCTGAGGTCGCCGGGAGTGTCGGTGATCGCCGAGGTGAAACGCTCGAGCCCGTCGCGCGGTGAGCTGGCCGAGATCGGGGACCCGGCGTCGCTGGCCCGCGACTACGAGGACGGCGGCGCTGCGGCGATCAGCGTTCTCACCGAGCGGCACCGGTTCGGCGGCACTCTCGCCGACCTCAAGGCCGTGCGCGCGGCCGTCGAGGCGCCGGTTCTGCGCAAGGACTTCATCGTCACCAGCTACCAGCTGTGGGAGGCGCGAGCCTGTGGCGCCGACCTGGCACTGCTACTGGTGGTCGCGCTCGAGCAGAACGCCCTGGTCGCGCTCGTCGAGCGGGCCGAGTCGATCGGGTTGACCCCGTTGGTCGAGTGCCACACGGCCGACGAGGTCCAGCGCGCCGCCGACGCGGGCGCCCGCCTGATCGGGATCAACGCCCGCAACCTCAAGACGCTCGAGGTCGACCTCGACACGTTCCCGCGGCTCGCGCCGCTGGTGCCCGACGGTGTCGTGACCGTTGCGGAGTCCGGTGTGCGTGGTCCGCGCGACGTGATCGAGCTGGCCCGGGCAGGCGCCAACGCCGTGCTCGTCGGCGAGAGCCTGGTCACGGGCAAGGAGCCGCGCACCGCCGTTGCCGATCTGGTGGCCGCCGGCGCCCACCCGGCCCTGCGGCGGCAAGGCAGGGGATGACCACGTCGGAGGCCGGGCCGCGCGCCCGGGCCGGCGTGGTGCCCGACGCGCGCGGCCGCTTCGGGCCGTACGGCGGACGGTTCGTGCCGGAGGCTCTCGTAGCGGCGCTCGACCAGCTTGACCGGGAGTACCGCGCCGCGGTCGCCGACCCTGCCTTCACCGCGGAGCTCGACGCCCTGCTGCACACGTACAGCGGCCGCCCGACGCCACTCACCGAGGCACGCCGGTTTGGCGCCGATGCCGCGGCCGGGGCGCGGGTCCTGCTCAAGCGCGAGGACCTCAACCACACCGGCTCGCACAAGATCAACAACGTGTTGGGGCAGGCCCTGCTCACCCGCCGGATGGGCAAGACGCGGGTGATCGCCGAGACCGGCGCCGGCCAGCACGGCGTGGCCGCGGCTACGGCAGCCGCGCTGCTGGGGCTCGATTGCGTCGTCTACATGGGCGAGGCGGACACCCGCCGGCAGGCGCTCAACGTCGTCCGCATGCGTTTGCTCGGTGCCGAGGTCGTACCGGTGACCGCCGGTTCGCGCACGCTCAAGGACGCGATCAACGAGGCGATGCGGGAGTGGGTCGCCACCGTCGAGAGCACGCACTACCTGCTCGGTACCGTCGCCGGGCCGCACCCGTTCCCGGTCATGGTCCGCGACTTGCAGCACGTCATCGGCCTGGAGGCACGGCGGCAGGTGCGCGAGCTGACCGGCGGCTTGCCTGACGCCGTCGCGGCCTGCGTCGGCGGTGGCTCGAACGCGATCGGCATCTTCCACGCGTTCATCGACGACCCCGAGGTTGCCCTGTACGGGTTCGAGGCGGGCGGCGACGGCGTCGGGACCGGTCGGCACGCCGCGACGATCACGGGCGGTTCGCCCGGCGTGCTGCACGGAGCACGGTCCTACCTCCTGCAGGACGATGGGGGCCAGACCGTCGAGTCGCACTCGATCTCGGCCGGCCTGGACTACCCGGGCGTGGGGCCCGAGCACGCGTGGCTGCACGACACCGGGCGGGCGGCGTACGAGGCGGTACCCGACGCCGAGGCGATGGAGGCGTTCGCGCTGCTGTGCCGCACGGAGGGGATCATCCCGGCGATCGAGAGCGCCCACGCGCTGGCCGGGGCGCGGCGCCTGGGCCCCCGGCTGGGCCAGGGCGCCGTCGTGCTGGTCAACCTGTCCGGCCGCGGCGACAAGGACGTCGACACCGCGGCCCGCTGGTTCGGCCTGGTGACCGGAGACGCCTCGCCATGATCATGTCGACTACACACAGCGAACGGTGGACGAAATCGACATGATCATGGGAGTGGGGCTGGCGGAGGCGTTCGGGCGGTCGCGGGCCGAGGGCCGGGCGGCGCTCGTCGGCTACCTGCCAGCCGGCTACCCGAGCGTCGACGGGGCCGCCGACGCGCTGCGAGCCATGGTCGAGGCCGGCGTGGACGTGGTCGAGGTGGGGTTGCCCTACAGCGACCCGCTGATGGACGGGCCGACCATCCAGCAGGCCGTCGACGCCGCCCTGCGGGCGGGCACGACGACCACCGACGTGCTGCGAACCGTCGAGGCCGTGGCCGCCACCGGCGCCCCGGCCGTCGTGATGACGTACTGGAACCCGATCGAGCGCTACGGCAGCGAGCGGTTCGCCCGGGATCTCGCCGCCGCAGGTGGCGCCGGTGTCATCACCCCTGATCTCATCCCGGACGAAGCGGACGAGTGGCTGCCGGCCGCGCGGGCGCACGCGCTGGACACGGTGTTCCTGGTCGCGCCGTCGTCGACGGACGAGCGCATCGCCTTGACGGCGCAGGCGTGCCGGGGATTCGTCTACGCGGCGTCGACCATGGGCGTGACGGGAACACGCGACCAGGTCAGCCGCGCCGCTGCCACGCTGGTCGCCCGCACCCGTGCGGCTACCGACCTGCCGGTGGCCGTCGGGCTGGGCGTCTCGTCCGCCGACCAGGCAGCCGAACTGGCCGGCTTCGCCGACGGCGTGATCGTGGGCTCCGCCTTCGTCCGGCGCCTGCTCGACGCGGACGCTCCGTCAACCGGCGTGGCCGCCGTGGCGGCGCTCGCCGCCGACCTGGCCGAGGGCGTACGCCGCGGCGGAACCCGACCGCCTGCCTCCCAGTTGTACCGGTCGAGTACCAGCCGAGCAGGAGGATCCTTCCGATGAGCCGCGACAAGGCCGCCATCCGCGCGCGGGCCAAGGAACTGCGGGAAGGGCAGGCTCGCCAGGCGCGCCGCCGGGAACAGCTGATCCGGTTCGGCGTGGTCGCTGCCGTCCTGGCCGCCGTCGTTGCGGTGGGTGTCGCCGTCCTCGCCAGCAGACCGTCGACCGGCGGGTCCGCCGCCCTTCCGCAGGGGATCACCGAACCCGACGGCGGGGTGGTGATCGGTGACGAGACGGCTGCGGTGACCGTCGAGGTCTGGATCGACTTCCAGTGCCCGCACTGCCGGGACTTCGAGGAGT
The DNA here is from genome assembly GCA_050743075.1 of Jiangellaceae bacterium. GTDB lineage: Bacteria > Actinomycetota > Actinomycetes > Jiangellales > Jiangellaceae > JBOGDS01. The sequence continues at coordinate 29,408 of JBOGDS010000001.1, forward strand.
CGGCCGCTTCGACCCTCGACGCGATCGTTGCCGACGGGTCGGCGAAGCTGGTCTATCACCCGCTGTCGTTCCTCGGCGAGGAGTCCGTGCGAGCGGCCAACGCGCTCGGCTGTGCCGTGGACGAGGGCAGGCAGGCGGCGTACCTGCGCACCCTGTTCGAGAACCAGCCGCCGGTGCGGAGCGGCGGCTTCACCAACGACGACCTGGTGTCGCTGGGGGAGTCGGCAGGACTGGACGGCAGCGACTTCGGGGCGTGCGTGAACGACGGCACCTACGACGGCTGGGTGTCCAATGTCGCGGCGAGCGGGAGCGACGCCGGTGTGACGGCCACACCGACCGTGCTCGTCGGCGGCCAGACCCTCTCGTCCGACCAGCTGACGCCCGACGGCCTGCGGGCAGCGGTCGAAGCGGCGGCCGGCTGAGTCCGGCACCATCGACCCCGGTAGCGTCGGACCGTGCTCACGGTGATACCGACGTCGATCCCCAGCCCGTCCGAGGGCGTGTGGCATCTCGGGCCGATCCCGCTGCGCGCCTACGCGCTGGCCATCCTGGCCGGCATCCTGGTCGCGGTCTGGGTCGGTAACCGCCGCTGGATCGCCCGCGGCGGGGAGCCCGGCGTCATCGGCGACGTCGCGATCTGGTCGGTGCCGTTCGGCATCGTCGGCGCCCGGATCTATCACGTCGCCACCGACTGGGAGCTGTATTTCGGCGAGGGTGCCGATCCGGTCGAGGCACTGAAGATCTGGGAGGGCGGCCTCGGCATCTGGGGTGGGATCGCGCTGGGCGCCGTCGGTGCCTGGATCGCCTGCCGGCGCCGGGGTGTACCGCTTCCCGCGGTGGCCGACGCCCTGGCGCCCGGGATCGTCCTGGCCCAGGCGATCGGCCGCTGGGGCAACTGGTTCAACCAGGAGCTGTTCGGCCGCCCGACCGACCTGCCCTGGGGACTCGAGATCGACCCGGCGTTCCGGCCCGACAGGTACGCCGAGGCCGAGACCTTCCACCCCACCTTCCTGTACGAGTCGCTGTGGAGCATCGGCGTGGCGCTGCTCCTGATCTGGGCCGACCGGCGGTTCCGGCTGGGCCACGGGCGGGTGTTCGCGCTGTACGTCGCGCTCTACACCGTGGGACGCAGCTGGATCGAGACCCTTCGGGTCGACCCCGCGCGCGAGGTGCTGGGCCTGCGGATCAACGTCTGGACCTCGATCCTGGTCTTCGCCGGTGCCGTGATCTACATCGTGGTGTCCACCCGGCTCCGCCCCGGCCGCGAGGCACCGTCCGAGCTGCGGGGGGACGGTGGCTCGGTGCCCGGTGGCAGCACCGACGTCGACGGGACCTCTGCCGTTGACGCCGACGCCGAACCTGCCGAAGCGGAGGACGCCGCGGGCACCGGGGCCGAAGTGGACGAGTCTGCCGGCTCGCCCGCCGACCTGTCAGACCCATCCGACCTGTCAGGCCCGCGAAGCGGCTGACCAGGCAGAACGCGTCCGCGCGCCCTGACAGGTGCGAGGCGATTCGACGTGTCAGGGGTGGCCACGCGCCGCGATGCAGGTAGCCCGAGTTGTCAGGCCTGCCAACGTGCGAGGGGCGAGCTGAGGTAAGCCTCATCATCGTTGTTCGCTGGTGACGCTTGCCAATAGCCTCGGGATCGTGGCCCGCGACGACATGGCGATCCAGCACGAGCACGCCGACGTCACCGGCGGCTGGCTCCGCCCGGCCGTCTTCGGGGCCATGGACGGGCTGGTGTCGAACTTCGCTCTCATCGCGGGCGTCGCCGGCGGCACGGACGACCGCTCGGTCGTCGTGCTGGCGGGCTTGGCCGGACTCGCCGCAGGCGCCTTCAGCATGGCCGCGGGCGAGTACACGTCGGTGGCCGCCCAGGCGGAACACGCCGAGGCGGAGATCGCCATCGAGCGTGAGGAGCTGCTCAGGAATCCGCACGGCGAGGAGCAGGAGCTCGCCGAGATGTACGCCGCGAAGGGGCTCGACGCCGACCTGGCGGCTGAGGTCGCGAGGCAGCTGCACCGCGACCCGGACCAGGCGCTCCACGTGCACGCCCGGGAAGAGCTCGGTCTCACGCTCGACGACCTTCCGTCGCCGCAGCTTGCCGCCGGGTCGTCGTTCCTGTCGTTCGCCGTCGGCGCTCTGGTGCCGGTGCTGCCGTACCTGTTGGGAGCCGACGCGCTCTGGCCGGCCGCGGTGGTGGCGCTGCTCGGGCTGTTCCTGGCCGGCGCCGTCGTGACCCGCCTGACGTCGCGTCCGTGGTGGTACGGCGGGCTGCGCCAGCTCGGCCTCGGCGCCGTTGCGGCCTCCCTCACGTATGCTTTCGGCAGCTTGGTCGGAGCCGGGCTCGGTTAGCGAGTCCGGCCTGGACAGTCTCCGCCGAAACCGCGCAGGGCCAAAGCAGTCCCTCGCACCCGCCGCCAGGTCCGACGACGGGAGCGCCCATGCGCCACCAGCATGCACAGGGGCTCTACGACCCCCGCTTCGAGCACGACGCCTGCGGCGTGGCCTTCGTCGCCACGCTGACCGGCGTCGCCAGTCACGAGATCGTCGACAAGGGGCTCGCCGCCCTGCGCAACCTCGAGCACCGTGGTGCGTCCGGGGCTGAGCCGGAGTCCGGCGACGGGGCCGGCCTCCTGGTCCAGGTTCCCGACGCGTTCCTCCGCGAGGTCGTCGACTTCGAGCTTCCCGAGGCGGGCAGCTACGCCGTCGGGCTCTCGTTCCTTCCCGACGACGACGCCGCCGGAGCCGCCGCGGTCACGCGGACCGAGGAGCTCGCCGCCGAGGAGGGCCTGACGGTCCTCGGGTGGCGCGACGTGCCGACGGCGTCCGTCCTGCTCGGCGCGACGGCCCGCTCCACCATGCCCAGGTTCCGCCAGCTCTTCCTGGCGGCGGGAGGCAAGGCCGGCGTCGCGCTGGACCGCCACACGTACGGCCTGCGCAGGCGCGTCGAGCAGGAGACCTCCGCGTACTTCCCGAGCCTGTCCGCGCGGACCCTGGTCTACAAGGGCATGCTGACGACGGGCCAGCTGGAGCCGTTCTTCCCGGACATCTCCGACCGTCGGTTTGCTTCGGCACTCGCGGTCGTCCATTCGAGGTTCTCGACGAACACGTTTCCGAGCTGGCCGCTCGCCCACCCGTACCGCTTCGTCGCCCACAACGGCGAGATCAACACCGTCATGGGCAACCGCAACTGGATGCGGGCGCGCGAGTCGCAGCTGCGCACCGACCTCGTCCCCGGTGACCTGTCCCGGCTGTTCCCCATCTGCACGCCCGAAGCCAGCGATTCGGCCAGTTTCGACGAGGTGCTCGAACTCCTGCACCTGGGCGGCCGGAGCCTGCCGCACTCGGTGCTCATGATGATCCCGGAGGCGTGGGAGAACCATGCCGAGATGGCACCCGAGCGGCGGGCGTTCTACGAGTTCCACAGCACGGTGATGGAGCCGTGGGACGGTCCGGCGTCGGTCGTGTTCACCGACGGAACCCAGGTCGGCGCGATCCTGGACCGCAACGGGCTTCGACCGGGCCGGTTCTGGGTGACCGACGACGGCCTGGTCGTGCTCGCGTCCGAAGCCGGCGTCCTCGACGTCGACCCGGCGAAGGTCGTTCGCAAGGGCCGGCTCCAACCGGGTCGCATGTTCCTCGTCGACCTCGCCGAGCACCGGGTCGTCGAGGACGACGAGATCAAGTCGACGCTGGCCGCGGCGGCGCCGTACGACGAGTGGCTGCACGCCGGCCTCATCCATCTCGGGGACCTGCCTGAGCGCGAGCATGTCGTGCACACGCACGCGAGCGTCACCCGCCGCCAGCAGACGTTCGGCTACACAGAAGAGGAGCTGCGCGTCCTGCTCGCGCCGATGGCCCGCGCCGGCGCCGAGCCGATCGGCTCGATGGGCACAGACACCCCGATCGCCACGTTGTCGGACCGGCCGCGGCTGATCTTCGACTACTTCACCCAGCTGTTCGCACAGGTCACCAACCCACCGCTGGACGCGATCCGGGAGGAGCTGGTCACGTCGCTGGCCGGCACCATCGGCCCGGAGCACAACCTGCTGGACGCGGCGCCGGCGTCGTGCCGCCAGGTGGTGCTCCCGTTCCCGGTGATCGACAACGACGACCTGGCCAAGCTCATCCACATCAACCTGGACGGGGACCTGCCCGGATACGGCACCCATGTGGTGCGAGGGCTCTACCGGGCCGCCGGGGGCGGCGAGAAGCTCGCGCGACGGCTGGACGAGATCTGCCAGGAGGTGTCGGAGGCTATCGCCGGCGGCGCCCGGATCGTGGTCCTGTCCGACCGGAACTCCGGCGCGACGCATGCACCGATCCCGTCGCTGCTGCTCACCGGTGCCGTCCACCACCACCTGATCAGGGAGAAGACGCGGACCCGGGTCGGCCTGGTGGTCGAGGCCGGTGATGTGCGTGAGGTCCACCACGTCGCGCTCCTCATCGGTTACGGAGCGGCCGCCGTCAACCCGTACCTGGCCATGGAGAGCGTCGAGGACCTGGCGCGGCAGGGCGTCCTGCTCGACGGCATCTCGCCCGAAGCGGCCGTGAACGGGCTGATCAGGGCGCTCGGCAAGGGCGTGCTCAAGGTCATGAGCAAGATGGGTGTGTCGACGGTGGCCTCGTACACCGGCGCCCAGATCTTCGAGGCGATCGGGCTGGCGAGCGAGGTCGTCCACCGGTACTTCACCGGGACCACGTCGAGGTTGGGCGGCGTCGGCCTCGACGTTATCGCCGACGAGGTCCGGCTGCGCCACGAACGGGCGTACCCACCGGGTGGCGTTGCGCCGGCGCACCGGCGGCTCGACGGCGGCGGGGAGTACCAGTGGCGGCGCGAGGGTGAGCAGCACCTGTTCGACCCGGAGACCGTGTTCCGGCTCCAGCACTCCACCCGGACCGGCCGGTACGACGTGTTCAAGACATACACCCAGCGCGTGGACGAGCAGGCGCGGCGGCTGATGACGTTGCGAGGGCTGTTCGGGTTCGCGGCGGGCGTACGCACCCCGGTGCCGCTGGAGGAGGTCGAACCGGTCGAGTCGATCGTGCGGCGGTTCTCGACCGGCGCGATGTCGTACGGCTCGATCAGCAGGGAAGCGCACGAGACCCTGGCGATCGCGATGAACCGGCTCGGCGGGCGCTCGAACACCGGGGAAGGGGGCGAGGACTCCGACCGGCTGCACGACCCGGAGCGGCGCAGCGCCGTCAAGCAGGTGGCGAGCGGCCGGTTCGGCGTCACATCGGAGTACCTGACCTATGCTAACGACTTGCAGATCAAGATGGCCCAGGGCGCCAAGCCCGGCGAAGGGGGCCAGCTGCCCGGCGCGAAGGTCTACCCCTGGATCGCCCGGACGCGGTATTCGACACCCGGTGTCGGGCTGATCTCACCGCCGCCCCACCACGACATCTACTCGATCGAGGACCTGGCCCAGCTCATCCACGACCTGAAGAACGCCAACCCGTCGGCCCGGGTGCACGTCAAGCTGGTGGCCGAGGTGGGCGTCGGGACGGTCGCGGCCGGCGTGTCGAAGGCGCACGCCGACGTCGTGCTGATCTCCGGCCAGGACGGCGGCACCGGCGCGGCGCCGCTGACCAGCCTCAAGCACGCCGGCGCGCCATGGGAGCTCGGCCTGGCCGAGACGCAGCAGACGCTGCTGCTGAACGGCCTTCGGGACCGGATCGTCGTCCAGGTGGACGGCCAGCTCAAGACCGGGCGGGACGTCGTGATCGCCGCGCTGCTCGGTGCTGAGGAGTTCGGCTTCGCGACCGCGCCGCTGGTGGTGTCCGGCTGCGTGATGATGCGGGTCTGCCACCTCGACACCTGCCCGGTGGGGATCGCCACCCAGAACCCGGTCCTGCGCGAGCGGTTCACCGGCGAGCCGGAGTTCGTCGTCACATTCTTCGAGTACGTCGCCGAGGAGGCGCGGGAGCATCTCGCGGCGCTCGGGTTCCGCTCGCTGGACGAGGCCATCGGGCACGCGGAGCTGCTCGACACCGCGGCGGCGGTCGAGCACTGGAAGGCGGCCGGCCTCGACCTCACGCCGCTGCTGCACGTGCCTGACCTGCCCGATGGCGCCGCCCGCCGGCAGGTCGTCAGCCAGGATCATGCACTGGAGAAAGCGCTGGACAACCAGTTGCTCGCTCTCGCCGACGACGCGATCGCGACCGGCGCTCCCGTGCGCGCGCATCTGCCCGTGCGCAACGTGAACCGCACGGTCGGCACCACGCTCGGCCACGAGGTGACCAAGCGGACGCGCGGCAAGGGGCTGCCCGACGGCACGGTCGACCTCACGCTGGTCGGCTCGGCCGGCCAGTCGTTCGGCGCGTTCCTCCCGGCCGGGGTGACGCTGCGGCTCGAGGGCGATGCCAACGACTATCTGGCCAAGGGGCTGTCCGGCGGACGGATCGTCGTCCGGCCCGACCGCGCCGCGCAGTTCGTGGCCGAGGAGAACGTCATCGCCGGCAACGTGGCGGCCTACGGGGCGACCGCCGGCGAGCTGTTCGTCCGCGGCGTGGTGGGCGAGCGGTTCTGCGTGCGCAACTCGGGCGTTGCAGCCGTGGTCGAGGGGGTCGGCGACCACGGCTGCGAGTACATGACCGGCGGCACCGTCGTCGTCCTGGGCCGGACCGGGCGCAACGTCGCAGCCGGCATGTCCGGTGGGACCGCGTACGTGCTCGACCTGGACCCCGCCCGCGTCAACCCGGGGATGGTCGACATCGAGGCACCGTCCACGGCCGACCTCGATGTGGTGCACGACCTGGTGCTGCGGCACGGGGAGGAGACGGGCTCGACCGTGGCGGCGGCGTTGCTGGCCGACTGGGCGGCCGCGTCCGGGCGGCTCGCCAAGATCATGCCGCGCGACTACAAGCGGGTGCTCGAGGCGGAGGCCGACGCCGAGCGCGACGGCAGGGACGTGCTCGAGGCGATCATGGCAGCGGCTCATGGCTGACCCACGCGGCTTCCTCACCACGCCCCGGCAGGGTGCGCCGACCCGGCCGATCCCCGAGCGGATCCGCGACTGGCAGGAGGTCTACGTCAGCGGCGGTCTCTTACCGGTCATCAGCAAGCAGGCCGGCCGCTGTATGGACTGCGGCATCCCGTTCTGCCACGAGGGCTGCCCGCTCGGCAACCTCATCCCGGAGTGGAACGACCTGGTCTGGCGGGACGACTGGCGGGCTGCCGCCGAACGGCTGCATGCCACCAACAACTTTCCGGAGTTCACCGGCCGGCTGTGCCCCGCTCCGTGCGAGACCGCGTGTGTCCTGGGCATCGACCAGGAACCCGTGACCATCAAGAACGTCGAGGTGTCGATCATCGACCGGGCGTTCGAGGCGGGATGGGTCGTCCCGCAACCGCCCGAGCGGCTCTCGGACCGGACAGTGGCCGTCGTGGGTTCCGGGCCGGCCGGCCTCGCCGTCGCCCAGCAGCTGACGCGCGCAGGTCACACGGTCGCGGTCTACGAACGGGCGGACCGGGCCGGAGGTCTGCTGCGGTACGGGATCCCGGAGTTCAAGATGGAGAAGCGCCACCTCGACCGCCGGCTGGACCAGATGCGCGCCGAGGGGACGATCTTCCGGACCGGCATCGACGTCGGTGTCACAGTGACGGGCACGCAGTTGCGCGAGCGGTACGACGCCGTCGTGCTCGCCGTGGGCGCGACGGCGTGGCGGGACCTGCCGATCCCCGGCCGCGAGCTCGACGGCGTCCACCAGGCGATGGAGTACCTGCCGCAGGCGAACCGCGCGGCGCTGGGCGAGCCCGTGCCTGACCAGCTGACGGCCACCGGCCAGCACGTCGTCGTCATCGGGGGAGGCGACACCGGCGCCGACTGCGTGGGCACGGCGCACCGGCAGGGCGCGGTGTCGGTGACCCAGCTCGAGATCCTGCCGGAGCCGCCCGGCACGCGGCCCGAGTCGACGCCGTGGCCGACCTGGCCGCTGTTGCTGCGGACGTCCGCGGCGCACGAGGAGGGCGGTGAGCGGGTCTACTCGGTCTCGACGCAGGCCTTCCTCGACGACGGCACCGGCCGGCTGGGGGCCCTGCGGCTCGTGGAGGTTCAGCGGGCCGGGGCCGGCTTCGAGCCGGTCAAGGGCACCGAGCGGGACCTGCCGGCCGGGATGGTGCTGCTCGCGATGGGCTTCCTCGGGCCGGAGCGTTCTGCGCTGGTCGAGCAGCTCGGCGTGGACGTCGACGAGCGGGGCAACGTGGCCCGCGACGGGTCGTTCGCCACGTCCGTCCCTGGCGTGTTCGTGGCCGGCGACGCCGGCCGCGGCCAGTCGCTGATCGTGTGGGCCATCGCCGAGGGGCGGTCCTGCGCGGCCGCCGTCGACGGCTGGCTCACCGGGTCGGCGCGCCTGCCGGCGCCGATCGCACCGACCGCCCGCCCGCTCGCGATCTGAGCGGGCCCGGCGCGCTCTCACGAGGCAAGGTCCGCCCCCACCCCTGTCCGTTGATCACGTACACCACCCTGACAGGTGCTTCACCAGGCACCGGAACCTGGTGAAGCACCTGTTCGCCTAGTGAAGTGCGCAACGTCCGATAGGGCGGCCGGACAGTAGCCTGGGACGGTGCGGAGAGCGAAGATCGTCTGTACGTTGGGGCCCGCCACGTCCACCCCGGAGCGCCTGGAGGAACTGGTCCAGGCCGGCATGGACGTGGCGCGGCTCAACCTCAGCCACGGCGACCACGCCGAGCACGAGCAGCGCTACCACGCCGTCCGCAAGGCGGCCGAGGTCTACGGACGCAACCTCGGCGTACTCGTCGACCTGCAGGGGCCCAAGATCAGGCTGGGCACGTTCGCCGACGGTCCGGTCGAGCTCAGGCGCGGGGAGCACTTTACGATCACCACCGACGACGTCGCCGGTGACGCCGGTCGCAGCTCGACGACCTATGCCGGGCTGCCCGACGACGTGCGCCCCGGCGACCGCGTCCTGATCGACGACGGGCGGCTCGCGCTCGAGGTCGAGGAGGTCCAGGGCGCCGACGTCGTGACCACGGTACTTGAAGGCGGCGTCGTCTCGGACCACAAGGGCATCAACCTGCCCGGCGCCTCCGTCAGGGTCCCGGCGCTGTCGGCGAAGGACGTCGAGGACCTGCGCTGGGCGCTGCGGATCGGCGCCGACATGGTCGCCCTGTCGTTCGTCCGGTCCGCCGACGACGTGACCGACGTGCACCGGGTCATGGACGAGGAGGGTGCGCGCGTTCCGGTCATCGCCAAGCTGGAGAAGCCGCAGGCCGTCGAGAACATCGAGGCGATCGTCGACGCGTTCGACGGCGTCATGGTCGCGCGGGGGGACCTGGGCGTCGAACTGCCGTTGTGGGACGTCCCACTGGTCCAGAAGCGCGCCGTCGAGCTGGCCCGGCGCCGGGCCAAGCCCGTCATCGTCGCCACCCAGATGCTCGAGTCGATGATCGGCAACTCCCGGCCCACCAGGGCGGAGGCCTCCGACGTCGCCAACGCGGTGCTGGACGGGACCGACGCGGTCATGCTGTCCGGGGAGACCAGCATCGGGGCCTACCCGGTCGAGACCGTCGCCACCATGGCGCGGATCATCGAGACCGTCGAGCGGCACGGCCTCGCGCGGATCCCGCCGCTGGGCAGCACACCGCGGACGAAGGGCGGCGCCATCACCTGGGCGGCCGCCGAGGTCGCTGGATTACTCGGTGCCAAGTTCCTGGTGGCGTTCAGCCAGAGCGGCGACTCCGCCCGGAGGATGTCCCGGCTGCGCTCACCGATCCCGCTGCTCGCCTTCACCCCGCTGGAGTCAACCCGCAGCAAGCTGGCTCTGTCATGGGGCATCGAGACGTTTCTCGTTCCCGGCGTCAACCACACCGACGCAATGGTGCTGCAGGTTGACCGCATGCTGCTGGAGATGAGCCGTTGCCGTCGGGGCGACCTGGTCGTGATCGTGGCCGGGTCGCCGCCGGGAATCCCGGGATCGACCAACGCGATGCGGGTCCACAGCATCGGCGACGCCGTCGGCAAGGTCGCGCCCGCCTACGAGTAGCCCGGGTGGGACTCGAACCCACAGACACCGCATTTTGAGTGCGGCGGCTTTGCCAGTTTGCCTACCGGGCCGTGCGGGGTGCCGGCAGTCCAGGGTACCGGTGCGCGTGTCGGACTCCGCGCGGGCACGGGCGCGCCGGACCTGCTCAGTAGGCTGCTGGCGTGACCGAACCACCCGCCGCACCACCTTCGCCACGACGCGTCCTCGTCGCGGAGGACGAGTCGCTCATCCGGCTCGACCTGGCCGAGATGCTGGTGGAGGAAGGCTACGAGGTGGTGGGCCAGGCGGGCGACGGCGCGACCGCGGTCACGCTCGCCGAGGAGTTGCGGCCCGACCTGGTGGTCATGGACGTGAAGATGCCGGTCCTCGACGGCATCTCCGCGGCAGAGCGCATCGTCGCGCAGCGCATCGCGCCGGTGCTCATGCTTACAGCGTTCTCGCAGCGCGAGTTGGTGGAGCGGGCCCGCGACGCGGGCGCCATGGCCTATCTGGTCAAGCCGTTCGCCAAGGCCGACCTCGTGCCCGCCATCGAGATGGCGCTGTCCCGGCACGAGGAGATCACCCAACTCGAAGGTGAGGTCGCGGACCTCACCGAGCGGCTCGAGACGCGCAAGCTCGTCGACCGCGCCAAGGGAATGCTGCAGACCCGGTTCGGTCTGTCCGAGCCCGAGGCGTTCCGCTGGATCCAGAAGGCGGCCATGGACAAGCGCACGTCAATGCGCGATGTCGCCCAGGTGGTCATCGCAGAGACCGCACCGGCCGGCCCGGCCCGTGAGGACGCCGCTTCCCCGGAGCCCTGAGCATGCGACCAGCCGTCGGACTGCGCGCTGCTACGGGGGCTCTCGCGGTCACGACGCTGGTCGGCTGCGGCGTCGGTGATCTGGTGGCGGGCGCCGACGAGTCCATCCCGAAGGTGGCGAAGATCGTCGTACTGGTTCCGGGCGAGGGGACGCTCGCCGGCGCCGGATCCGGAGTGCTGGGTGCGGTCGAGCTCGCAGTCAACAAGATCTCGGCAGTCATCCCGGGCTGGACGGTCGAGGTCGTGGCCGCCGCCGACGGTGGTGACGGTGCCGACCTGGCAGCGGTCGCCGAGACGCTCGCCGGGGACGACGAGGTCGCGGCCGTGATCGGTGGGCTGTCGTCGGAGTCGGTGCGAGCGGTCCAGCCCGTCCTGGCCGCCGCGACGATCCCATTCGTGTCGCCCGCTGACGTGGCCCCCGAGCACACGCGGGGAGCCGACCCGGCGGCGCCGATGCGGCCGTACAGCACCTACTTCCGCACGGCAGTCACAGGCGGCGACCCGGTCACCGCGGCAGCCGGGTACGCCGTGCATGGCCTCGGCGCGAGCCGGGTCGCGATCGTCGACGGCGGCATGCCGGCCGAGGCGGCGCGGTTCGGCCGGCTGGTTCGCGGTCTGGGCGCCGACGTGGTCGCGACGTCGACGGCGACCGCCGACGGCGCAGGAGTCGATCCGGTGATCGCGGCCGCGGTCGACGAGGGCGCCGGTGCCGTGTACGTCTCCGGTGACGCCGCCCTTGCTGCCACCGTGGCCAAGAAGATCGCCGGAACCGAGCTCGACGCACGCGTCCTCGGCGGCGTCGGCATGCACACGGACGCCTATTTGTCGGCTGCGGGCACCGCGGCCGACGGCACGGTCGTCTTCGTCGCTCCGACGCTCGACGGTCCCGACAGCGCGGCCCAAGCCGATCTCGAGGCGCGGCTCGCCGAGCAGGGCCTGGCTGCCCCCGGCCCGTACGCGGCGGCGGCCTACGACGCCGGCAGCGCGCTGGTGCAGGTGCTGAGTCGCTGCCTTCCCCCGGAGGACACCGCGGCCGGAGCGCGAGAGGGCTGTCTGGGTGAGATGGACCAGCTCTCGTTCGCCGGCGTGACCGGCACCGTGGCGTTCGACCGGTACGGTGACCGCGCGGGCAGCCACCCGGTCGCCTTCGAGGTACGGGACGGGGAGTGGGCGGAGGTCGGCTCGTGAACCGCCGGGAGCGGCGCATGATCACCCCTTGCGTTCCGTCGCCTGCGTGGCAGCGGTCAGCTTGGCCCTGGCTGCGTGTACCGACGGCGATGCCGACGGCGACGCAGACGATGACGAACCGAGGGTGTATGCCACATTGCCGCCCGCTTCGGCGACCACGAGCGGTGACGGTGAGCTGTTCCTCGGCACACTGCTGCCGCAGACCGGTGGTCTCCGGCATCTCGGCCCGCCTCAGATCGCCGACGTCGACCTGGCCATGACCGAGATCAACGAGGCCGGAGGGATCCTGGGGCAGGAGACCCGGGTCGCGCACACCGACTCCGGCGACACCGCCTCGAACCTGGCCGTGGCATCGACGGGGGCCCTGCTGACCAGGGGGGTCGACGCGATCGTGGGCGCGGCTTCCTCCGCGGTGACCCGCCTGGTGATCGACGACGTCGTGCAGAGCGGGACCGTGCTCATCTCGCCGGCCAACACGGCGACCGACCTCACCGACTGGGCCGACGACGGCTTCTACTTCCGCACGGCGCCGCCGGACACGCTGCAGGGCCGGGTCGTGGGTGACCTGGTGATCGACGATGGCCGCACCAGCGTCGGCGTGCTCGCACTGGAGGACATCTACGGGGAGAGCCTGGCCGAGAACGTCGCGCGCACGGTCGACGAGAGGGGCGGTGGGATCGCCGGCGGGGGGCCGATCGTCTACGACCCGGCCGCGCCGAACTTCGCCGCCGAGGTCTCGGAGATGGCGTCCCGCCGTCCCGATGCCATCCTCCTGATCGGCTTCGACGACTCACTGACGATCCTCGCCGAGCTGGTCGGCCAGGGTGTCGGCCCCCAAGACGTCCCGCTCTACCTGGTCGACGGCAACCTCGCGCTCGACTACACCAGCCTGGCGGCCGGGACGATGAACGGCGTCAAGGCGACCCAGCCGGGGTCGCCGACGTCGGCCGAGTTCCGCCAGCGGCTGCTCGGCGTGAACCCGGATCTGGTCGCGTTCTCATACGCGGGCGAGGCCTACGACGCGACCGTGCTGCTGGCGCTGGCGGCCACCGCGGCCTCGGACGACGGTGCCCCGGCGTTGGCTGCGACGCTCGTCGACGTGTCGACGGACGGGGCGAAGTGCACGACGTTCGCGGAGTGCCGGGATCTGCTCGAGGACGGCGCTGACATCGACTACGACGGCATCTCCGGCCCGATCGAGTTCAACGAAGCCGGCGATCCCACCGAGGCTGCCATCGGTATCTACCAGTTCGGCGCCGACAACACGTTTACCAATGTCGACTTCCGCTTCGGCCGGACCCGGCCGGATCCGCAGTCTTGATCCACGGAGAGTCCGTGGCGTCAGAGCGCAACCTGTGCTCCGTAGATCAGGGAACTGGCTCCAGCGTGACGTGCCTCGTGTGTTGGCGTAGGCTCCAGCCAGCCGGCCATTCCGACCGGACATGCGGGGGAGCACGGCAGTGAGCCTGACGTCGCTGAGGACTCGGCGGCGGCACCCTCGAGGAGGCGGCGTGGGGCGGTCCCGCGTGCATGTACGCGACGCGGTCGTCGGCGATGCCGAGGCGCTCGCCCGGGTGTGGTCGGATCTGCTCCTCATCGCCGGCGTTCCGGGCCGGACATCCGCGCCGCCGACGCCGCCAGCCGTGGCCCGCCGGCTGGAGGCGATCGAGGGCAGCCCGACCCGGCGGATGCTTGTCGCCGAGGACGGCGACGTACTCGCCGGTGCGGTCTACCTCTCCCGCGAGCCGCTGACACCGCTGCACGACGACACCGCGGTGCGCGCCAGCTACCTGCACGTGCTGGCCGAGCACCGCCGCCGGGGCATCGGGCGGGCGCTGCTGGACGCTGCGGCCGGCTGGGCGGTCGAGGTACAGGCCGAGCACCTCGTCGTCGACGTCAGCCCGCACATCCGCGAGACGAACCGCTTCCTCGCCCGGCTGGGCCTGCGGACCCTGGTCAGCCAGCGCTCGGTGCCGGTCGCCGTGATACGCCGGCGGATGGTCGGAGGGCAGCTCGTGGGCTCCGAGCTACTGGGTGAGCCGGCCAGGCGGCTGGCGACCTCGGGCGGACGGTCCCGCCGGCCCTGGCACGCCATCTCCGGCCGCTGAGCGGGCCCGCGGCACTGTCGTAGCGGAGGGCTAGGGTGGCGGCCGTGGTCGACACCGACGCTGCTTCGCGCCTGCTCCTACTCGACGGACACTCGCTGGCATACCGGGCCTTCTATGCCCTGCCGGTCGAGAACTTCTCGACCACGACCGGCCAGCCGACCAACGCGGTCTACGGGTTCACCTCGATGCTGATCAACGTCCTGCGCGACGAGAAGCCCACCCACATGGCCGTCGCGTTCGATGTCTCGCGAAGGACGTTCCGGAGCGAGATGTTCGCCGAGTACAAGGCCAACCGGACGAAGTCGCCGAGCGAGTTCGGCGGCCAGGTCAGCCTGGTCAAGGAGGTGCTGGCCGCCCTCGGGGTCCCGAGTATCGAGAAGGACGGGTACGAGGCGGACGACGTCATCGCCACGCTGACCACCCGGGCCGAGGCGGAGGGGTTCGACGTGCTCATCTGCACCGGTGACCGCGACGCCTACCAGCTCGTGGGAGACCACGTCACCGTCCTCTACCCGCGCAGGGGCGTCTCCGACCTCGTCCGCACCACACCCGAGGTGCTGCAGGAGAAGTACGGGCTGACGCCGTCGCAGTACCCCGACTACGCTGCCCTGCGCGGCGACCCGTCGGACAACCTGCCCAACATTCCCGGCGTCGGCGAGAAGACCGCGGCCAGGTGGGTCGCCCAGTACGGGTCGCTCGACG
>JBOGDS010000001.1:44225-95551 GCA_050743075.1 Jiangellaceae bacterium
CGTCGCGCACGCCGACGAGGTCAAGGGCAAGGCCGGCGACCTGCTGCGCGCCCACCTCGGCCAGGTGCTGACCAACCGGCAGCTCACCGAGCTGGTGCGCGACGTGCCGATCGACCTACGCTCCGACGATCTCGCGCTGCGCCCCTGGGATCGCGAGAAGGTGCACCAGCTGTTCGACACGCTGCAGTTCCGCGTGCTGCGCGATCGCCTCTACCAGACCCTGGAGGCGCCCTCGCCGGAGGCGGACGAGGGCTTCGAGGTCGACGTCGTCCGGCTCGGCGAGGGCGAGTTGGCCTCCTGGCTGAGTGCGCACGCAACGTCTGGACGGGTGGGGGTCTCGGTCCGGGGTACCTGGAGCCGGGGAACCGGCGAGGCCACGAACGTCGCGCTCGCCGCAGCCGACGGCGCGGCTGCCTGGTTCGACCCGTCGGAGCTCTCGCCCGAGGACGACGCGGCGATGGCCGCCTGGCTGGCTGATCCACAGCGGCCCACGGTGTTCCACGACGCCAAGGGACCGCTGCACGCGCTGGCCGCCCGTGGCTGGTCGGTGGACGGGCTGGCCAGCGACACCGCGTTGTCGGCCTTTCTGGCACTTCCCGGGCAGCGGTCGTACGACCTGGCCGACCTGGTGCTGCGGTTCCTCAACCGCGAGCTGCGTGCGGAGGGTGCCGAGGGCGGCGAGCTCCAGCTCTCGCTCGACGGTGGCGACGAGAAGCAGCACGGCGAGGACGAGGCGGTACGCGCCCGGGCCGTCCTCGACCTTGCAGCGGCCATCGACGGCGAGCTGGAGCGCCGGGGGGGCCGCCGGCTTCTGGACGAGGTCGAACTACCACTGGTGGGCGTTCTCGCCACGATGGAGCGGGCGGGCGTCGCCGTCGACGTCGACCGGTTGGAGGAGCTGGAGTCGTCGTTCGCCGACGCCGTCAAGCGGGCCGCCGACGACTCGTTCGCCGCGATAGGCCACGAGGTCAACCTCGGCTCGCCCAAACAGCTGCAGGCCGTGCTCTTCGAAGAGCTCGGCATGCCCAAGACCAAGCGCACCAAGACCGGATACACCACTGACGCCGATGCTCTGGCCGAGCTGTACACCAAGACCGAGCACCCGTTCCTGGCGGCGCTGCTGCGCCACCGCGACGCGTCGCGGCTGCGGGTCACGGTCGAGGGGCTGCTCAAGAGCGTCGATGACGACGGCCGGATCCGCACCACGTACAACCAGACGATCGCGTCGACCGGACGGCTCTCCTCCACCGACCCGAACCTGCAGAACATCCCGATCCGCACCGACGAAGGCCGGCGGATCCGCGAGGCGTTCATCGTCGGGCCCGAGTGCGAGTGCCTGCTCACCGCCGACTACAGCCAGATCGAGATGCGCATCATGACCCATCTCTCCGACGACGACGGCCTGGCGGAGGCGTTCGCCTCAGGCACCGACTTCCACGCGGTGACGGCGGCTCGGGTGTTCGGCGTCCCTGCGGACGAGGTCACCGGCAGCATGCGGGCCCGGATCAAGGTGATGAACTTCGGCCTTGCCTACGGCCTGTCGGCATACGGGCTGTCCCGCCAGCTCGGCGTCGACGCCAGCGAGGCGCAGGCGCTGATGAACGAGTACTTCGAGCGATTCGGCGGGGTGCGCGACTACCTGGCCGAGGTCGTCGACCGCGCCCGCTACGAGGGCTACACCGAGACCATCCTCGGCCGGCGCCGTTACCTGCCCGACCTGACCAGCGACAACCGCCAGCGCCGCGAGATGGCCGAGCGGATGGCGCTCAACGCCCCTATCCAAGGGTCCGCGGCCGACATCATCAAGGTCGCCATGTTGAACGTGGACCGCGCGCTGCGCGCCGGGGGCCTGCGGTCGCGGATGCTGCTCCAGGTACACGACGAGCTGGTGTTCGAGGTCGCAACGGGGGAGCGCGAAGCGCTGGAGGAGCTGGTCCGGCGCGAGATGGGCGCGGCGTATCCGCTCCGGGTGCCGCTGGACGTCTCCGTCGGCGTCGGCCGGACCTGGCAGGACGCCGGCCACTGATGGCCTCAGCGGCAGGAGAGGGTTACCCGCCGGTCGGGTCGAGGAGCCTTCGGATCCGGACCATCAGAGTGGCCGCGGGCGTGACCTTCCCGGTGGTGTAGGTGGACAACCGCGAGGCCGAGGTCTCGATCCGCGAAGCGAACTCGGCCCTGCTCAGCCCCGAACGCGCGACGGCCTGGCGTATCTCGGCGGCAACCGCCCGCACGTCGGCGACCCCCAAGGGGGTGGCGCAACGGCCGCCGGTCGTGGCACTGTCGGTGGTGGACTTGCCGACTCGGAGGTGACCCGCGTCGTGCGACCGAGGCATCGCACCGCCGGCAGCGTGATTGCTGCTACCTGCGTGCTGACGCTGTCCTCGGCGGCGGTGGCTCCGACTGTCGATCCCGACATGCTCATCGTGACCATGCGCACCCAGTACTCGCTGCAGAGCTGGGAGCAGCTGTGGAGACAGCCGGTCGAGGTACCGGACGGCATCGAGCCTCCCGTCGCCCCACCACCGGTGACCGAGGCGCCGCAGCGTCCGGTGACTCCGGTCGTGAACCACATCCGGGTCGGTGACCTGACGATTCCCGGCATCGTGCTCGAGGCGTACCAGCGCGCTGCCGATCGGCTCGCGGTCGAGGCCCCGACCTGCCGGCTGCGCTGGCAGATTCTGGCCGGCATCGGGAAGATCGAGTCGAACCATGCGCGTGGCGGTCGCGTGACTCCGGCCGGCGATGCCGCGCCACCGATTCTCGGACCCGTCCTCAACGGTTTCGGACCCGTCGCCGCGATCAGTGACCACGACGGCGGTCGCTGGGACGGCGACACTGTATGGGACCGCGCTGTCGGTCCGATGCAGTTCATCCCCGGGACGTGGGCGGGGTTCGGTGCCGACGGGTCCGGCGACGGCGTGGCCGACCCGAACAACGTCTTCGACGCGACCGTTGCGGCCGGCCGGTACCTGTGCGCGGGCGGGGCCGACCTCGCGACCGAACCCGGGCTGGTCGGGGCGCTGCTCCGCTACAACCATTCCGTGCCCTATGTCGCCAAGGTGCGGGCGTGGATCGCCGCCTACGACTCGGGTCAAGCGGTTCCGACCGAGGAGGTCGGCCCCGGCGAGGAAGCGACACCGTCGCCCTCGACGTCGCCGACACCGCTGCCGTCGTGGTCGCCCACGCCGAGCACGTCGCCCACCCCGAGCCCGACGCCGCCCACGCCGAGCCCGACGCCGACGCCGACTCCGACTGAAACGCCAAGCCCGTCTCCAACGGAGACTCCATCGCCCAGCCCGACGCCAACGCCGACTCCCACGGACTGCCCGTCGCCGACTCCTACTGAAACTCCGAGCCCGTCTCCAACGGAGACTCCATCGCCGAGTCCCACACCGACGGACACCCCGACACCGACACCGACGTCTACACCCAGTCCCAGCCCCTCGCCTACGACCTGCCCGCCTGCCGCCCCGTCGTGAGGCGCGGCTCTTCCGTGGCGGTGGCCGCGGCCGGCGACGACCGCACGGAGGTGTCGCCGCACAGATGACCACCGGCCGATCCCAGGACGGCGATTGTCGCCACCAGGTGGCAGCCGAGCAGCGCCGATGCAGTTGCAGGGCGTACCAGGAACACGAGCATCACCGAGTCTGTCGCGGCCACCCAGGTCAGCGTTGAGGTCCGCGCCGAACGCTGGGCGAGATCCGCGTGCAGGACGACGTGCAGGACGGCGAGAGCACCACAGGAGCGCAGGATCGCGCTGCGGGGTCACATGGCCGCTCAGGATGAACGCGCACTGATCTCGGGGTGATCGCGGAACCACGCGATGGTGCGCCGCAGGCCGTTCTCGATGTCCACCTTCGGCTCCCAGCCGAGCACCTCGTGGGCAAGGCTGATGTCCGGTCGCCGTACGGTCGGGTCGTCGACCGGCCGCCCGACGAACGCGATCTCCGACCTGGATCTGCAGAGGTCGCGGATCCACTCGGCCAGCCCGAGCATGGAGATCTCGTTTGGGTTGCCGAGGTTGAGCGGCCCGCTGTGTGGGTGATGGAGCAGTCGGACGATGCCTTCGACGAGGTCTTCGACGTAGCACACCGATCGCGTCTGTGATCCGTTGCCTGCCACAGTGATCGGTTCGCCGGCGAGCGCCTGGCGGATAAAGGTCGGGATGGCCCGACCGTCGTCCGGGCGCATCCGCTCGCCGAACGTGTTGAAGATCCGCACGATGCCGGTGTCTACGCCGTGGGTGCGGCGGTACGCCATCGTCATGGCCTCGGCGAACCGCTTGGCCTCGTCGTAGACCCCCCTTGGTCCCACCGGGTTGACGTGCCCCCAGTACGACTCGGGCTGCGGATGCACCTGGGGGTCTCCGTACACCTCCGACGTCGAGGCGAGCACGAATCGAGCTGCCTTCGCCCGAGCCAGGCCCAGGGCGTGCAACGTGCCGACGGAGCCGACCTTGAGCGTGTGGATCGGCATCTGGAGGTAGTCGACGGGGGACGCCGGCGAGGCGAAGTGCAGTACGGCGTCGACCCCACCACCGACGTGGAGGTACTCGGTGACATCTGCGCGTACCAGCCGGAAGGCCGGGTCCTCCAGCAGGTGCGCAACGTTGTGCGGCGTGCCGGTCGAGAAGTCGTCGAGACAGAGCACGCGGTAGCCCTCCGAGAGCAGGCGCTCGCAGAGGTGGGAGGCGAGAAACCCGGCTCCACCGGTCACGACGGCGTTGGGCACGGCTGAACCCTCCTGTGGTCGGACCGTCATGGTATGGCCGGACCGTCCCGCGACCGGTCGCGACGTCGCGACGTCACCCACTCCCGGGTCAGGCCCCACAGCACGAGCAACCCGGCCGCGGACAGGGCAGGGACGAGCACGCCGTTCACGCCGGTGGCGGTGAGCTCGACGATGACGACGTAACTCAGCAGTACGCCCCACACCACGGCGGTGGTGGGCAGGTCTCCGCTGGCGAGGTGTGCATAGACGAGCAGCTGCGCGACCGCGAACAACGCGCCGAGCGCTGTGAACCCCGGGACCCAGGGACTGAGGTCCGCGTACCGCGCCCCTGCCACGACGGTGACGGCCGGACCCGCCAGCACGGTAGCCACCGCTACCAGGCCAACGCCGCAGCCGCCAATGGCGAGCAGACCCAGGCGGACCGCTCCGCGACGTCGCCGCGGGTCGGTGAGCGCGGGAAAGGCCACCAGCGGCACGAACTGGGGCAGCCAGAAGGCGATCTTGGTGAACACAGAGCCGGCGACGTAGAAGCCGCTGTCCTCGGCGGACAGCACGTGCCGGGCGAGAAATACGTCGACGTTGGTCACCACGACGAGGCCGAGCAGTAGCGCGCCGGCGGCGAGCGTAGTGCGCAAACTCGCGCCGAACGTGGCCCGCGTCCGCAGCCGCAGCGGTGGGCGGGCAACGAGCCAGGCGCCGAATGCACCGACGACCAGCCCGGCCGCTACGCCGACCAGCGCCCCGGATGCCGTCGGTCGAATCGCCATACCGGACAGGCCGCCGCCGACCCGGAGTGCGGCCTGACCTGCGACCAGGATGCCGAGGGCCGTGAAGCGCTCCGCGCCCTGGACGAGACCCATGGCCGACGCGGTTGCGGTCATCGCGGCTATGCCGATCGCCGCGGCGAGCACGGGCACGACAGACGGAAGCTGGAGGAAGGCGGCCAGGGCGGGGGAGAGCAGCCCGAGACCCAGCCCCATGGCCAGCGCGAGGACGAGTCCCGACCGCACGGCGGAGGCCACGGGCTCACGGCGGGCCCTGGCCTGGGCCACGGTCGCCTGAACAGCGAGCGCAGCCACGCTGCCGGCGATGATCAGCGCCATGAGGGCGCCAAAGGCGCCGAACTCTGCAGGCTCCAGGAGCCGGGCGGCGAGCACCGTCAGCGCGTAGCCGATGGCGTTGGCGACGCTCGTCGCGGCGGCGACGCCGCCCGCCGTCGCGACCCGAGCCGCGAGCTGCGTGCGCCGGTTCTGATTCACTGTCGCCTCGGCGTCGTCCGTCTACGGGTTGGGAGGACAGTGTGGCCGATCCGTCCTCACTGTCGCCGGGCAGGCCGCTCTACCCGTGGCCGCTCCTGGCCTGGTGCGCGGGACTTGCCGCGCTCGTCCTGGCCCCGCTCGCCGTGCCCGGCTTCCTGCTCACCTCTGACATGGTCACCGTGCCACGGGCAGGAACTGGTCCCGGACGCGCTGGAGCTGGGGAGCGCCCTGCCGCGGGCCGTCCCGTTCGACGCCGTCATCGCTGTGCTGGCGCAGGTCGTGCCCAAGTCGCTCCTGCTGGTGGCGCTGGCGTCGGTGATGCCGACGGGAGGAGCCGGACCAGGAGACCACGACTGTGTCCTTCGGCACCGGCGTCACCGACGTCACCTCGACCCGGGGCACGGTGTCGATCGTCGAGGAACGTCACGGTCCACGACGGTGCCTACGTCGCGACCGCCCAGATCCTCGGGTTGGCGCTGCTCACGCTCGACGACAAGATCAAGGCCGCAGCACCGGACGAGGTCGATGTGCAGGTCTACCCAAGAAACGATCACTGACCTGTGCCGCCGGACGCCGGCGACACCGCCAGTGTCATCTCGGCGGTGATACCGTTCCGTTACTGTCGGTGATCACTACGCCGATTGACCGTGATCGCGTGCGACGGGTAGCCTCTGCGGTGCGCTGTGGGCCTGCGCGACCTCGGACCGAGCAGGCTCGCGCTCGTTCATGTCTCACTGGTTCTTAGATGCCATCTCGGTGTCCCTAGTCCCACGGCACGGCGATCAGAGGGCCTTCCGCGCAGCAGACTCAGAGACCATCTGTCCGACCGGAGCCCCCCACCACATGACGAGCAGCACCGAGGCAGCCCCCACGACCCCCGCGACCCCACAGGTCGCAGTCAACGATGTCGGGTCGGAGGAGGCCTTCCTCGCCGCTATCGACGAGACCATCAAGTACTTCAATGACGGCGACATCGTGTCCGGTGTCATCGTCAAGGTCGACCGGGACGAGGTCCTGCTCGACATCGGCTACAAGACCGAGGGCGTCATCCCCTCCCGTGAGCTGTCGATCAAGCACGACGTCGACCCCAACGAGGTCGTCTCCGTCGGCGACGACGTTGAAGCCCTTGTCCTCCAGAAGGAGGACAAGGAAGGCCGCCTGATCCTGTCCAAGAAGCGCGCCCAGTACGAGCGCGCCTGGGGCAAGATCGAGGAGATCAAGGAGGCCGACGGCGTCGTCAGCGGCACGGTCATCGAGGTCGTCAAGGGGGGTCTGATCCTCGACATCGGGCTGCGCGGCTTCCTGCCGGCGTCGCTGGTCGAGATGCGCCGGGTCCGCGACCTCCAGCCGTACGTCGGCAAAGAGATCGAAGCCAAGATCATCGAGTTGGACAAGAACCGCAACAACGTGGTCCTGTCACGTCGGGCCTGGCTCGAGCAGACCCAGTCCGAGGTCCGCTCGACGTTCCTGCAGACGCTGCAGAAGGGCCAGATTCGAAGCGGTGTCGTCTCCTCGATCGTCAACTTCGGCGCGTTCGTCGACCTCGGCGGCGTCGACGGTCTCGTCCACGTTTCGGAGCTGTCCTGGAAGCACATCGACCATCCGTCCGAGGTGGTCGAAGTCGGCCAGGAGGTCACGGTCGAGGTACTCGACGTCGACATGGACCGCGAGCGGGTCTCGCTGTCGCTGAAGGCGACGCAGGAAGACCCGTGGCAGCAGTTCGCGCGCACCCACCAGATCGGCCAGATCGTGCCCGGCAGGGTCACCAAGCTGGTGCCGTTCGGTGCGTTCGTCCGCGTCGACGACGGCATCGAGGGCCTGGTCCACATCTCGGAGCTGGCCGAGCGCCACGTCGAGATCCCCGAGCAGGTCGTCCAGGTCGGCAAGGACGTCATGGTCAAGGTCATCGACATCGACCTGGAGCGGCGCCGGATCTCGCTGTCGCTGAAGCAGGCCAACGAGGGCGACACCGCCTCGACGGTCACCGAGCACTTCGACCCGACGCTGTACGGGATGGCCGCCGAGTACGACGACCAGGGCAACTACAAGTACCCAGACGGGTTCGACCCCGAGACCAACGACTGGCTGGCGGGCTACGAGAAGCAGCGCGAGGAGTGGGAGCGGCAGTACGCCGAGGCCCAGGTGCGCTGGGAGGCCCACAAGAGCCAGATCGAGAGCGCCCAGGTCGCTGAGGCCGCGGCCACGGCGGAGACCCCTTCGTCGTACTCGTCGACCGAGGAGCAGGCCGAGGAGGGCGGCACGCTGGCCTCGGACGAGGCTCTGCAGGCGCTGCGGGAGAAGCTCACCGGAAACTGACCCCTCCACACGTGGCGGTCTGGACGTTTGGTGCGTGGCGTCGTTCTCGCCTGTGGAGCCGGGCCGTACGGTTGGCCTGTGGGTTTCCGTGTGGTGGCTCTCGTCGCCGTCGCGGTCCTGTTCGTCGGCGGTTGCGGCGACGGGGACGACGACGGCCAGGCGCTACCGCCGCCGTCGGCAACCGGCACCTCGACCGGAACGGGTCCGGACCCGACGCCGTCCGACCTGACGGTTACGCCGTCGCCGAGCCCAACCGGGCCGACCATCCCCACCGACTGCCAGGACGTCGTCCCGTTCACCCGGGTCGCGCAGGCACTCGCGGTGCCCGTGGAGGGTGACAGCATCCGGGTGTACGACGACACCTTCCAGGAACCTTCCGGCCGCACCGGCCGGCTGACCTGCGGTTACGGCGCCGCCCCTCCGGCGGGCGGGGGCGAGCCGGTTCCGAAGGTCGAGATCGCCGTCAGCTCGTATACCGACCCGGCCACCGCCGCGGGACGCATCGACCTGACCGTCGGCGACGTCCGCGGCCGCGGTGGGCAGGTCGAGGCGTTCGAGATCGCAGGCCGGCCCGGGTTCTTCCTGACCGACGCCGAAGCGGTCACGTACGTCGTGGCCGACGACGACAAGACCCTGGTGGTGACGCTCGTGCGCGGCGTCGTTCCGCAGCCTGCCGAACGGGTCGTGTTGGTCACCCTGGTCGAGACCGCGCTCGCGGACGGCCCCAGCGCGACACCCACGACCTGACGGCGGGCACCACATGCGTCGAGCGCTCCCCGCGCCGGGTCTGCTGGTCGTCCTGACGACGGCGGTCCTGGCCGAGCTGATGCGGGTCTCGTTCCCCCTCCTCTACGACTTCGCCGGGCAGATCGGGTTTGCCACTGCGGCCGCTGTCGTGCCCCTGCTGTTCGCCGTCTCGCTGGTCGCCGGCCCGTTGGGCGCCGTCGTGGGCGTGCGTGCCCTGCTGGTCATCGGGGTCGGTGGGCTGGCCCTCGCCCGGGTCGTGACTCAGATCTCGACGACCCCTGTCCTCGCGGTCGCGCTCGGCGGTCTGTTGGCGGGGCTGGTGGGGATCTCTGTCGCGCTGCGAGTCTCTGTCGCCCGGGTCGGTCCGGCCGTGACCGGATCGGCCCTCTTCCTCGGGCTGGCGATCGACACCGCGATCCGGCTCGGTCTGACGACCTGGGACGCTGCCTGGCGCTCCGACCCGTTCTCCTGGGGCGTGGGTCTCGCGGTGCCGGTCGGAGTGGTCGCGGCGTTGCTGAGCGTGGCACGCGCGGGCGGCGCGTGGGGTGCGGACTCGCTGCGGTTCGCCGCCCTGCCGGGGCCGCTGTTGGCCCTGCAGGCGCTCTTCCTGGCCAACCCCGGATTCGGTGCGTCGTCCGGGCAGGTCGGCTTGCCGACCGCCGGGGCTGTCACGCTGGTCGGGCTGGGCCTCGCCGCGGCGGTGCCGGCGGCTCGTGGCCGCATCGGCTGGGTCGCCGGCGCGATCCTGGTGGCGGTGGCCGCAGCGCTGACGGGTCCCACCGGCCTGACCGGGTCGGCGGCCTTGGTCGGCTTGCTGGTGGGCCAGGTGGCCGTAGGCGCGGTCGTGGCGGCGGCGTGCGAACGGGCCGCGACCGGCTCGGATGGTCGCAGCGTGGTGCGAACCGGGCTGGGTGCGGCCGTAGGCACCCTGGCCCTGGTGGCGTCGCTGCTGCCGTACCAGATCTCCTACGAGCTGCCGCTCGGCGTGCCGCAGTTCACCTTCGCCGTGGTGGCCGCGGTCGCCCTACTCCTGGCCGCGGGATTGGCTCCGGAGCGAGCCGACGACACCGTCGCACCGCCGCCGCTGCGCTGGGCGGCCGCGCTCGCACCGGTGCCGCTCCTGCTGGTGCCTGCCTGGCTCGCGCTGACCTGGCCCTCGCCCGCGGGCGGCACCGACGACGACGTACGCGTGGCCACCTACAACATCCACGCGGCGGTCGACTGGAACGGCCGGCTCGACCCCGAGGCGACCGCCGAGGTGCTCGAGAACGGCGGAGCCGAGGTCGTGATGCTGCAGGAGGTGGCCCGCGGCTGGCCGCTCGCCGGGGGCCTGGACACGGCATCCTGGCTCGGCCGGAGGCTCGGTGCCGATGTCGCGTACGGCACGGCCGCCGACCATCAGTTCGGCAACGCCGTTCTCTCCACCCGGCCGATCCTGGAGCGCTGGTCCGAGACCCTGGATCGTGGCGGCGGCACCATGCAGCGGGGATTCGTCGGTGCGACGATCCGCCTGGGCGACTCGACCGTCGACGTCTGGAGCACTCACCTCCAGCACCAGGACCACACCACCGCGACCCGGCAGGCGCAGGCGCGCGCTGTGATCGAAGCCTGGGCCGGCGCGGAGCGCACGGTGATCGGAGGGGATCTGAACTCGCGGCCGAACTCAGCGGACATCGGACCCTGGTTCGATGGCACCGGCCTGGTCTCGGCCCAGGATGTTGCCGGCGACCCGGCGTGGAACACGTCGCCAGCACTCCACCCTGACCATCGGATCGACTGGATCTTCGGTTCGGCCGACCTCGAGTTCACCGATGTCGCCGTCCCGCAGACGCTGGCCAGCGACCACCTGCCGATATTCGCGACGGTGCGCGGGACTTGAGTCGCCTCGACTCAAGTTATGCGGAGTGGCAGCCGTGGTCGGCTGCGGCACTTCTCATCTGGAGGTTTCACATGAGCACACGTGTCCTGCGGCGCGATCCGTTCGTGCCGTTCGACGCCCTGTTCCGGTCGGCGTTCGTGCCGGGCCGGGACCGGTTCGTCCCCGCGGTCGAGGTCGTCCGGGACGGCGACGACGCGCTGGTTCGCGTCGAGCTGCCCGGCCTGGACGCCGAGCGCGACGTGACGGTCGAGGTCGACCAGGGCCGCCTGGTGGTCCGCGGCGAGCGGCGCGATGAGCGCGCCGACGAGCGCAACGGTCACGTACTGCGCGAGGTCCGCTACGGCACCTTCCGGCGTTCCTTCGGCCTGCGCGCGCACGTGACGGGCGACGACGTCACCGCGACCTACGACGCGGGCGTCCTCACCGTGCGGGTCGCGGGCGCGTATGCCGGGACGACGGCGCGGCGCATCCCCGTTTCCGCATCTGGCGCTGAGGCCGTCGAGGCCGACGCGTCCGAGGAGCAGGCAGCGGCCTGAGCCCGACGGGCCACCTGATGGCACGCTGAACTGCTGCCACGGCCGAGCATTCGTCCCGGTTTGTGGAGCGGTTCAGCGTGCCATCCCGCTCCGGCGGGCTCTCTCCTAGGCTTCCGCCATGTTGCGCGTCGGGCTGACCGGTGGCATCGGTTCGGGCAAGTCGACGGTGGCGGGACGCCTGGCCCGGCTGGGTGCGGTCGTCGTCGATGCCGACGTGATCGCCCGGGAGGTCGTCGAGCCTGGCACCCCTGGGCTCAGCCGGGTCGTGGAGACGTTCGGCTCCGGCGTGCTCGCTGCCGACGGGTCGCTCGACCGCGCGATGCTCGCCCGCATCGTCTTCGCCGACGAGGGGCGACGGCAAGCGCTGAACGCGATCGTCCATCCGCTCGTGGCCCAGCGCAGGGACGCGCTCGTCGCGGATGCGCCCGCAACCGCCGTCGTCGTCGAGGACATTCCGTTGCTCGTCGAGAACGGCCTGGGCGCCGCCTTCCATCTCGTCGTCGTGGTCCATGCGCCGCCGGAGGAGCGGGTCCGCCGGCTGGTTGCCGAGCGCGGGATGGACGCCGACGACGTGTGGGCGCGGGTCCGGTCCCAGGCCGACGACGACGCTCGTCGCGCCGCCGCCGACGTGTGGCTCGACAACTCGGGGTCGCCCGACCAGACGCGGGCGGCTGCCGACGTGCTCTGGGGCGAGCGGCTGGTTCCGTTCGAGCGGAACCAGCGAACACGCGCAGCGGCGAAGAGGCCGGGCGGGCCTACGCTGGCCGACTACGACGACGCCTGGCCGGGCCAAGCCGCTCGCCTGTCCGCCCGGGTGGCGCTCGCCGCCGGACCCCATGGGCTGGCCGTCGACCACGTCGGCTCGACGTCGATTCCTGGTCTCCGGGCGAAGGACGTCGTCGACCTTCAGCTGGCCGTCCCGTCACTGACGGATGCCGACGCCGCCCGGTCGGCACTCGAGGAGGCGGGCTTCCCGTACAAGGGCGCGTCCTCCGACGCATCGCATCCGTCCGACCCGGATCCGGAACGCTGGCACAAGCGGATGCACGGGTCGGCCGACCCCGGCCGCGTCGTCCACCTGCACGTGCGGGAGGCGGGGTCGCCGGGCCGGCGGTACGCGCTGCTGTTCCGCGACTGGCTGAGGGCCGAGCCCGCCGAGGCGGCCGCGTACGAGGCGGAGAAGCTGCGCCTCGCCGCAGCTCACGAGACGGCGGCGGCGTATGCCGACGCGAAGGAACCATGGTTCCTCGCGACGCTCCCGCGGGCCGAGACCTGGGCCGACCGTACGGGCTGGTCGGTGCCGCTTCCTTCTTCGTGACGAGGCGAACTCACCGTAACGGTCGGCTCGACCGGAGACATCACTGGGCGAACAGGTGCTTCACGAGGTTCCGGTGCCTGGTGAAGCACCCGCCAAGGTGGTGAACGTGATCAACGGACAATGGCGTCCGCGCCGGGCGCCGGCGGGCTGAGGGCTGGGACGGGCCAGCCTGTCGGCGCCGCGACGTACGGTTGACGTCGTGCGACCTGTTACCGAGATCAAGCGCAGCATGACCCCGTTCGAGGTCGTCAGCGACTGGGCGCCGTCGGGCGACCAGCCACAGGCGATCCACGAACTGGAGCGTCGTGTCCGCGGGCGCGAGCAGGACATCGTTCTGCTCGGTGCCACCGGGACCGGCAAGAGCGCGACCACCGCGTGGCTGGTCGAGCGGGTCCAACGGCCCACGCTGGTCATGGCGCCGAACAAGACACTGGCAGCGCAGCTCGCCAACGAATTCCGCGAGCTACTGCCGAACAACGCGGTCGAGTACTTCGTCTCCTACTACGACTACTACCAGCCCGAGGCGTACATCCCGCAGACCGACACCTACATCGAGAAGGACTCCTCGATCAACGAGGAGGTCGAGCGGCTCCGGCACGCGGCCACAGCGAGTCTCCTGACCCGTCGCGACGTCGTCGTGGTCGCCACCGTGTCATGCATCTACGGCCTGGGCAGCGCCCAGGAGTACCTCGACCGGATGGTCTGGCTGCGGGTCGGCGAGGAGCGCGACCGGGAGGCGTTGCTGCGCCGGTTGGTCGAGATCCAGTACGCACGCAACGACCAGAACTTCACCCGCGGCACGTTCCGGGTGCGCGGCGACACCCTCGAGATCATCCCGATGTACGAGGAGTTGGCGCTGCGCGTCCAGTTCTTCGGCGACGAGATCGAGCGGATCATGACGCTGCACCCCCTCACCGGCGAGGTGATCCGCGAGGAGGACGTCGTGCACGTCTTCCCGGCCTCGCACTACGTCGCTGGGCCCGCGCGCATGGAACGGGCGATCAGGGACATCGAGGTCGAGCTGGCCGAGCGGCTCGAGACGCTGGAACGGCAGGGCAAGCTGCTGGAGGCGCAGCGGCTGCGCATGCGCACCACGTACGACATCGAGATGATGCGCCAGGTCGGGTTCTGCTCCGGCATCGAGAACTACTCGCGCCACATCGACGGGCGTACGGCCGGCAGCGCCCCCAACTGCCTGCTCGACTACTTCCCTGAGGACTTCCTGCTGGTCATCGACGAGTCCCACGTGACCGTCCCGCAGATCGGCGGCATGTACGAGGGCGACATGAGCCGCAAGCGCACACTCGTCGACCACGGATTCCGGCTGCCCAGCGCCATGGACAACCGGCCGCTGCGCTGGGAGGAGTTCCTCAAGCGCATCGGCCAGACCGTCTACCTGTCGGCCACGCCAGGCCCGTACGAACTCGGCAAGGCCGCAGGGGTCGTCGAGCAGATCATCCGACCCACGGGCCTGGTTGACCCGGAGGTCGTCGTCAAACAGACCAAGGGGCAGATCGACGACCTGATGGACGAGATCAGGCTCCGCACCGACCGTAACGAGCGGGTGCTGGTCACCACGTTGACCAAGAAGATGGCCGAGGACCTCACCGACTACCTGCTCGAGCACGGCATCCGGGTCCGCTACCTGCACAGCGAGGTCGACACCCTGCGGCGGGTCGAGTTGCTGCGCGAGCTGCGGCTGGGCGAGTACGACGTGCTGGTCGGCATCAACCTGCTCCGGGAGGGTCTCGACCTGCCCGAGGTGTCGCTGGTGAGCATCCTGGACGCCGACAAGGAAGGGTTCCTGCGCTCGGGCAGGTCGCTCATCCAGACCATCGGCAGGGCGGCCCGCAACGTGTCCGGCCAGGTGCACATGTACGCCGACACGGTCACTGCGTCGATGCGCGACGCGATCGACGAGACCAACCGACGCCGGCAGAAGCAGGTGGCCTACAACGCCGAGCACGGCATCGACCCGACCCCGCTGCGCAAGCGGATCAGCGACATCACCGAGCTGCTCGCGCGGGAGGACGCCGACACCGAGGCCCTGGTCGGTGGGTCCGGGCGGGCGCAGAGCCGCGGCAAAGCCCCGGTGCCGGGCATGCGCAGCACGTCGGAAACGGGGCGGCACGCTGCCGAGCTCGCCGGGATGCCGGCCGCGGACCTCGCGCAGCTCATCCAGCAGCTCACCGCCCAGATGCACGCGGCCGCTGGAGAGCTGCAGTTCGAGTTGGCGGCCCGGCTGCGCGACGAGGTCGCGGAGCTGAAGAAGGAGCTACGCGGCATGCACGAGGCCGGAGTCGCCGGGTGACGTTCGACGAGCTGCTCGAGTACTGCCTGGCCAAGCCCGGGGCGTGGCAGGACGAGCCCTGGGAGGGAGACGTCGTCGCCAAGGTGGGCGACAAGATCTTCGCGTTCCTCGGGTCGGGTGGCTCCGTCGGCGTCAAGTGCGGCGCCAACCGCGACGAGGCTGACGAGTGGCTGCACCGCTTCCCGGACGACGCCCACGTCATGGCCTACATCGGCCGGTCCGGCTGGAACACCCTCGACATCGGCGGCGCCATCGCCGAGGACGAGATCTGCCAGGCCGTCGACGACTCCTACGAGACGGTCGTCGCGAAGCTGCCCAAGCGCCTACGCCCTGCCCGCAGCCGGTCGTGAAGATCGTGTCGTGAAGATCGTGAAGTCTCCAGCACCTGCTGGAGACTTCACGACAATCTTCACGACACGAGTGGGGGTGAGCTCCGCGTCGCGGGATGGTCGGCCTCAGCCGTCGAAGCCGGTCGCGCCGTCGATCTGCTCGCGGAGGATGTCCATGTGGCCGGCGTGCCGAGCGGTCTCCTCGATCATGTGAACGTAGGTCCAGCGCAAGGAGACCCGTCCTGACCTCGGATGCGGCACAGTGTCGTCCAGAGCGAGGTCAGACGCGGCGCCGCGAGACTCCGCGCACGCGCGCTCGTAGTCGCGCACCAGGTCGTCGACTGTCTCGTGCCTGCCGACGGCCCAGCCGTCGTTCTCGTCCACCCCACCCACGTCGTCAGGCGTACGCCGAGCGAGTACCAGCTGAAACCACTCTCGCTCCACCGCAGTCACGTGCTTCACGACACCGGCGAGTGTCGTCAGAGACGGACACGCCGGTCGCGTGCCTGCTCCTCGGAGAGGCCCATCAGCTTGCGCGCGACAATCCCGCGGTAGAGATCGAGAAACGTCTCCAGGACCTCACGTTCTCCGCTGGCGCTGACCAGTTCGTCGGGCGCCAGCGGCGGATCGGGCTGCTGCGTCATGCGAGCACCTTGGCAGAGCCTCGGCCAGAATGGCCGGCCGGTGGTCGTCGACGGCGACGCAGTGGTTGCGCCATGAGAGAATCGGTGACGCGTGGAGGGGAGTATTCCTTCGCGGCGGTGTCGTCATCACGGTTGCTCACTCGCAGGGCGCCCGGTGCCGCCGGCCCGTGACCCGGGCGGGAGAGACCTCTGGTCGGTGTGTTGGCGCCCGCGACGCACCGTGGCGGCCGGAGAGAGGACCCCTGCATCGTGCTCGACCTGCCTGTCTGGTTCGAGGTCGGCACGTTCGTCGTGCTGAGCCTGCTGCTCGTCGCTGATCTTGTCATCGTCACCCGGCGCCCCCATGAGCCGTCGACCAAGGAGGCCGGCCTGTGGGTGTCGTTCTACGTGTCGCTGGCGTTGATCTTCGGGCTGGTCATGCTCGTCGTGGCCGGAGGGCAGGCATCGGGTGAGTTCTACGCGGGCTGGTTGACCGAGTACAGCCTGTCGGTCGACAACCTGTTCATCTTCGTGATCATCATGGCGCAGTTCCGAGTGCCGCGCGAGTACCAGCAGTCGGTGCTGCTGTTCGGCATCCTGCTGGCGATCGTCCTGCGCGGCATCTTCATCCTCATCGGAGCGGTGGCGATCAACGAGTTCGCCTGGGTCTTCTACCTGTTCGGTCTGTTCCTCGTCTACACCGCCGTCAGGCTGGCCAACCAGCAGATTCACCACGAGGAGCACGACGACGAGTACGAGAATGCCGTCATCCGCCGCGCCCAGCGGCTGCTGCCGTTGAGCAAGAACTACGACGGCGTCAAGCTGCGCACCGTGGTCGACGGCAAGAAGCTGTTCACGCCGATGGTGATCGTCTTCGTCTCGATCGCATCGGCGGACATCTTGTTCGCGGTCGACTCGATCCCGGCCATCTTCGGCCTGACCCAAGAGGCGTTCATCGTCTTCACCGCGAACATCTTCGCGCTGATGGGTCTGCGCCAGCTCTACTTCCTGCTCGGTGGCCTGCTGGATCGGCTGGTGTACCTGTCCGCCGGCCTCGCCGTGATCCTGGGCTTCATCGGCGTCAAGCTGATCATGCACGCGTTGCACGAGAACAACCTGGCGTTCATCAACGGCGGCGAGCCCATCGAGAACGTGCCGGACGTGCCGATCTGGCTCTCCTTGACGGTCATCGTCGCCACGCTGGCGATCACGACAGCAGCCAGCCTGCTCAAGACCCGGCGCGACGACCGCCGGGCCGAGCTGGCCCCGGATGCGACGGGGTCGTGAGCGAGTCTCGCCGGCTGACCGACGGACCGATGATTTTCACCGCGATCCGTCGTTGCACGTAGGCAGACGGCATGCTGATCAGGAATCGGGAGGCCGAGATGGCGCGGCAGCAGAGCGACACGGGGCTGGCTGGGCTCACGGTCCGGGAACTCGCCCCCCCACTGTCGTCGGGTGAGGTCACCGCGATCGAGGTCTTGGACGTCCATCTGGAGCGGATCGCCGCGCGCAACGGCGAGTTGAACGCCGTGGTGTCCCTCGACGAAGAAGGTGCGCGCGCACGCGCACGGGCCGCTGACGATCTTCGCGCCGCGGGCGGCCCGCTCGGGTCCCTGCACGGCATTCCTATCACCCTCAAGGACGGCCACGATGTGGCTGGGCTGAGAACGACGATCGGCACTGCGGAACTCGACAACGTACCCTCGGCTGACGGCGCTGTGGCCGCCCGGCTACGGGCAGCCGGAGCCAACATCATCGGTCATACCAACGTGGCCGCATGGCTCGCGGACCACCAGAGCGGCAACCCCGTGTTCGGCCGCACCAGCAACCCGTGGAACCCGTCATTGACCGCCGGCGGATCGAGCGGCGGCGCCGCTGCGGCCGTGGCGTCCGGGATGACTCCCGCCGAGGTCGGGTCGGACCTGGTCGGATCGCTGCGTCAGCCGGCGAGCTTCTGTGGCGTGTACGGGCTCAAGCCCACCGAGCACCGCGTGCCGCTCACCGGATTCTTCCGGGTACCCGGTGGGTCGCCACGGCCGGTGCGCATCATGTCGAGCCTGGGGCCGATGGCCCGCAGCCTCGACGACGTCGAGCTGCTCCTGTCCATCATCTGCGGCCCGGACGGGTACGACGCCGACGTTCCGGCGGTTCCGTTCGACCACCGACCGGACGTCGCGCCGCGCGATCTGCGCCTCGCCGTGGCGCCGAGGATCCCGGGGGCGCCTGTTGCCAGCGTGCTCAGCGACCGGGTGAGGCAGGTCGCTGACGCGGTCTCCGACACGGGCGGAGACGTCCAGGAGGTGCTCCCCGACATCGCGTGGGACGACCAGCTCGCCCTCTACGGGGAGCTGCTGCAGACCGTCACGACCGTGTTCTCCGGGTCGGCCGAAGGATCGGAGCACACTCTGGCGGGATACCTTGACGCGCTCGACCGGCGGGACAAGCTGATCGCCGCGTGGGAAGCGTTCTTCGAGCGGTACGACGCGCTCCTGGTCCCTCCGGCAGCGACCGTCGCGTACCCGCACTCCGATGGCAGCTCACCCCTCGACATCGACGGGGAGCAAGTCCCGTACCACGAGCAGGGGTTCGTGTTCGCCATGTCCAACCTGACCGGGCTTCCCGGCCTGGTGCTGCCCGCGGGGCTCGACGACGACGGGACGCCCGTGGGTGTCCAGCTGGTCGGGCCGCGCTGGTCCGAGCCCACACTTCTCGGCATCGGCCGGGGACTGGAGGGCGCTGGCATCACCCCGGGCTTCCAGACGCCACCGGCGGGAGCCTGAGCATCACCCCCCTCGGGGGTCACCACCCTCGGGCGCGCCAGTCGGGCAGCGCCGGCCGTTCGGTGCCGAGGGTGGTGTCGTGGCCGTGCCCGGGATAGATCCACGTCTCGTCGGGCAGCCGGTCGAACAACTTGCGCTCCACGTCGCCGAGGAGGCTCTCGAAGTCCTCCGCCGAGCCGTGGGTGTTTCCGACGCCGCCGGGGAACAGGCTGTCTCCCGTCCAGACGTGCGGAGCGCCGGTCGGGTCGTCGTAGAGCAACGCGATGCTGCCCGGCGTGTGCCCGACCAGGTGGATGACCTCCAGCTCGCAGGTGCCGACCGGCAGCAGGTCGCCGTCGCCGACCAGTTCGGCCGTGGGCACCTGGATGCCGGGTGCGTCGTCCCGGTGGGCGACCGTGGTCGCGCCGGTACGTGCGACGACCGCAGCGAGCGCCTGCCAGTGGTCGGCGTGGCTGTGCGTGGTCGCGACCCGGACCACTGGTCCCTCCCCGCACACAGCGAGGATCCGCTCCGGCTCGGCCGCTGCGTCGATGACGAGCTCGTCGCCGGTGTCCCGGGAGCGGAGCACGTACACGTTGTTGTCCATTCGGCCGACCGAGACCTTGGTGACGACCAGGTGGGTGAGCTCGCGTACCGCTGGCGGCCCACCGGGGACGACCCGTCCGGTGTACGTGGGACTCACCCCCACGCGGGGAGCGTCGGCAGCTGACCGGGGGGATCGACCTGAAGCTCGTGGCCGGCGGAGCGGCCGGTCAGCCAGCCGAGCACGGGCGTGGCGGCTCCGGTGACCGTCGGACCACCGGCGGATCCGAGCCGCTCCGCCGTACCGTCGACGACCAGGGTGAGGGCCGGAACGTCGTCGCGACGGCCGAAACGTCGCAGTGTCTCCGCCAGCGCCCGGGACACGAACCACGGCGCCCAGTTGTCGGGCAGGTAGCCGGTGTCGAGGTCGACATGGTGGATCTCGACCTCCTGCAGGCGCTGCCAGAGGACCCTGCGCGCAGGGATCGCCCGGCCACCGCCACCCGGTCCCAGCCGCACCTGGCGCTCCCAGGCATCGTCGGGCACGGCCGCGACCGCGGCCGAGAATCGCTGGGCGGACGACCGCAGGTCGTCGATGATCTCGTCCAGCCCACGTGCGGCGCCCGCCTCGATGTCCGCGGTCCGGGCCTCGGCGTTGGGATACATCGGCGTCTCGACGCCGGTGCTGGCCCAGGTCAGTAGGTTGGTCAGGCCGTCGGCGTTGCGGGCGAGGTGGCTCAGGACGTGCCCGCGGGACCAGCCCTCGCATCGGCTCGGCATCCGCAGCGCCTCGGCGTCGAGCTGCTCTGCCGACCGGACCAGCCGCTCGGTCCCGGCCGTGACCGGGCCGACGCCGGCCGGGTCGGAGGCCGTCTCCGCCGCGGCGAGATCGGCTGAGGCAGGGTCGGGGGTACTCGGGGAGTCATGCACGAACTCGACGGTAGAGCCACCGTCAAGCAGGCGCCACTCCCGTGATCACGGGGGTCGGGTCAGTCGTCCTGGTCGATCTCGGCCGCCGGTACACCGTCGGCACAGCGCACCTCGATCGTGATCTCGGCGTCGTCTGCCTCGAATTCCACCTCGACGTCGTGACCCTTCTGGTTCACCCGACTCTGGAATCCCTGGGCGGGCGTCCAGGTCACGACTCGGGCATCCCGGCCGAGGCACTCCGCGACGACGCTGCCCCCCCGCGTGTCGAACGCCTGCCGTGCAGACGCCGGTGGGTTCGACGGCGTGCTGTCGGTGGGTGGGCTCTCCGACGGCGCGGGGTCTGACGGCGACGCGCTCGGTCGTAGTGCCTCGGTCGTCGAGGGTGTCGCCGACGCGAGCTCGGCGGCGACCTGCGCCTGCGTCAGCGAGCCGTCGTGCTCGGCACCGAAGAGCTCCTCACCGATCACGAAGACGTTCGCGAGCGCGACCCCGGTGGCGACGGCGGCCACCGCCAGCCACCCACCCACCCACGGCTGCAAGTGCGGATGGGGCCCGCGACGATCGCTTGCTCATCCGGCTAGCCTTCCGTGCCGAACATAACGGCAGGCTAAGGGCCCGTAACGTGCGTTCACGGGCGCGGTCTCGGACCGGTCGGCTCGGATAGCGTGCCGTCGTGGTTCATGTGCTGCTGGTCGAGGACGACGCGACGATCCGCTCGGGGCTCATCCGCGCGTTGACCGAGCGCGGCCACGCCGTCTCCTCGGCGTCGACCGGAGCACAGGGACTGCAGCTGGCCCTGGCCGAGCACCCGGATCTGGTCGTGCTCGATCTCGGCCTACCCGACATGGACGGCCGGGAGGTGCTGGCCATGCTGCGCGCGGTCGACGACGTGCCGGTCATCGTCGCGACGGCGCGCGACGGCGACCCGGAGATCGTCCCCGTCCTCGACGCCGGCGCCGACGACTATCTGGTCAAGCCCTTCAGCGGCGCTCAACTGCAGGCTCGGATCGGTGCGGTCCTCCGGCGCGGGGGCGGCATCGCCGACCTTGACCAGTCGGTCGAGGTCGACGGCCTGCGCATCGACCCACGCTCCCGGGAGGCGGTCCTGGACGGTACGGCGCTCGAGCTCACACCGCGCGAGTTCGACCTGCTGCACTACCTCGCCGCGCGGGCGGGGCAGGTGGTGACCAAGCGGGAGCTGTCGACCCAGGTCTGGCGGGCGCCGTACGGCGGCGCGGACAAGACCGTCGACGTCCACATGTCGTGGCTACGGCGCAAGCTGGGCGAGACCGCCGGGCAGCCGCGGTACCTGCACACAGTGCGCGGTGTCGGCGTGAAGCTGAGCCCGCCCGAGGCATGAGCGATGAGACGGTCGCTCGCCCTGCTCGTGGCCGCGACGACGTCGCTGGTCCTGGTTGCGTTCCTGGTGCCCTTGGCCGTGCTGATCCGGACCGCAACGGCCGAACAGGAGATCGCGTCGGCAAGCAGGGACGCGAGCGCGCTGACACGGTCGTCGCGACATCCACCACAGACACCGTCCTGGTCGCGCTGGAGCTGGCCGAGGCGCAGAGCGGTCATCCGTTCACTGTCTTCTATCCGGATGGCACCAGTGTCGGCTCAGCGGCGGAGCCGTCGGATGCCGTCGAGCTCGCGCTGCGCCAGGGGCGAACGCTGGACGCCGAGGCCGAGGGCGGCCGCGAGGTGCTGGTGGCATTGGGTCTTGGCGACGGCGGCACCGGCGCCGTCCACACCTTCGTCACGGACGACGAGCTCACTGCCGGGGTTCTGCGGATCTGGCTGCTGCTCGGCACGTTGGGTTTCGGGCTGGTCGTCCTCGCCGTGCTCGTAGCTGATCGGATGGCCAGGGGCCTGGTACGGCCGGTGGTCGAGGCCTCGGCGGTCTCCCACCGGCTGGCTGCCGGCGACCTCGACGCGAGAGCGGAGCCGGCCGGGCCGCCGGAGCTGCGTGCCGTCGCCACCGGGCTCAACCACCTCGCAGGTCGGATCACCGGCATGCTCCGCGAGGAGCGCGAGACCGTCGCCGACTTGTCGCACCGTCTGCGCACGCCGTTAACCGTCCTGCGGCTCGAAGCCGAGGCGTTGCCCGACGACGAGCGTTCCGGGCGCATCGTCGGCGGGGTCGATGCGCTCGAGCGCGCCGTCACGCAGGTGATCAGGGACGCCCGGTCCAGAGGCGTCGCTGCCGAGGCTGAGTGCGACGCAGCCGACGTGGTGTCCGACCGGGTCGCCTTCTGGTCGGTGCTGGCCGAGGACACCGGTCGGGAGCTCGACGTCGTGCTCGACCCGGGTCCGCTGCCGGTCCGGTCCACGGCCGACGACCTCGCCGCGGCCGTCGATGCGCTGCTCGGCAACGTCTTCGCGCACACGCCCGACGGCACGCCGCTGGCCGTGCGGCTCGAGCATGGTCCCGGAGGAGCCCGGGTAGTAGTCGCCGACAGCAGTCCGGGCTTTGTCGATCCGGGAGCGGTCGGCCGGGGAGCCAGCATGGCCGCATCGACGGGCCTCGGCCTGGACATCGCCCGCCGCGTCGCGGAGACCTCCGGCGGCGCCTTCGTCGTCGGGGTGTCGGCGCTCGGTGGGGCGCAGGTGACACTCGAGCTGGGCCCACCCGAAACCGAGGTCGCCGGTTCGCACCGTTAGGTCTCCCTTAACGGTGCGGTAGCGCGGCGCTAGGACACCCCTCGGCAGCCTTCGGGGTGTGGTGCCCGACCCGGGTGCCCGGGACAAGGGAGAAGGCCATGCCAAGATCGACCTGGATGACAGCGGCCGGCATCGCCGGCGCGTTGGCAATCGCCGGCACGGCGGTCGTCGCGGTTGCCTCGACGGGACCGTCACCGGACGCCACGCCGAGCTCGTCGGCGTCCTCCAGCCCGACGTTCGACCCGTCGCCGGGTGACGCGCCAGAGCCGAGCCCGTCTGCGTCGGCGACGAACACCCCCGAAGCGACCGTGCCGTCGCCGCACGCCACGAGGACGCCGGAAGGCGTGCCTGCCAGCGCAGACGCCGCCATCTCGGCCCCGGAGGCCGTCGAGATCGCCGGCCGCGAGTTGGCTGGCGGGGGTTCGGCACCGCCGGTCGACCGGCTCGACCTGAAGTTCGAGGACGGGCGCCTGATCTGGGACGTCGAGTTCGTCGGCGACCACAAGGTCGAGGTCGACGCGACCACCGGGGCGATCGTCAAGTTCGAACTCGGTGACGACGACCACGGTGACGACGACAACAGCGGCCGTGGCGGCCACGACGACGGCCCGAACCACGACTGACCCAAGCCTCATGATCATGTCGACTTCGTTCAGTAAGAGGTGGACGAGAATCGACATGATCATGGGGCGGTCACGAGGGGTGATCCTGTTCGGAGTTTGTCGGCGGCGGCACATAGCCTGGGCGGCGTGGTGGACGAACTCGTCGACAGCCTGGTCATCCGCGGTGCCCGGGAGCACAACCTCAAGGACGTCTCGCTCGACCTGCCCCGTGACTCCCTCATCGTGTTCACGGGGCTGTCGGGGTCCGGAAAGTCCAGCCTGGCCTTCGACACGATCTTCGCCGAGGGCCAGCGCCGCTATGTCGAGTCGCTGTCGGCGTACGCACGGCAGTTTCTCGGCCAGATGGACAAGCCCGACGTCGACTTCATCGAAGGGCTGTCCCCGGCAGTCTCGATCGACCAGAAGTCCACGTCGCGCAACCCGCGCTCGACGGTCGGCACCATCACCGAGGTCTACGACTACCTGCGCCTGCTCTACGCCCGCGCCGGGCGTCCGCACTGCCCCGCCTGCGGGCGGCCGATCGGCCGGCAGACCCCGCAGTCGATCGTGGACCGGGTCCTGGAGCTGGAGGAAGGCTCTCGCTTTCAGGTGCTCGCCCCCGTCGTGCGGGCTCGCAAGGGGGAGTACGGCGACCTGTTCCGGACGCTGCAGACCCAGGGCTACTCGCGTGCGCGGGTCGACGGCGTAGTCCACCAGCTCACCGAACCGCCGAAGCTGAAGAAGCAGGAGAAACACACCATCGAGGTGGTGGTAGACCGGCTGACGGTCAAGGAGTCCGCGAAGCGGCGGCTGACCGACTCGGTCGAGACCGCGCTGCGGCTGTCCGGCGGGCTCGTGACGCTCGAGTTCGTCGACCTGCCCGACCATGACCCGCACCGCGAGCGGGTCTTCTCCGAGCACCTGTACTGCCCCTACGACGAGCTGTCGTTCGAGGAGCTGGAGCCGCGATCGTTCTCGTTCAACTCGCCGTTCGGAGCATGTCCCGTCTGCACCGGGATCGGTACGACGATGGAGGTCGACCCGGAGCTCGTGGTACCCGACCCGAGCCGCAGCCTCGACCAGGGCGCGCTCGCGCCCTGGTCCGCCGGGCAGAGCACGGAGTACTTCGGGCGGGTCGTCGAGGCACTGGCCGAGACGATCGGGTTCCGCACCGACGTGCCGTTCGAGCGGCTGCCGGCCAAGGCTCGCACCGCCCTGATCCAGGGGTACGAAGGCCAGGTCCATGTCCGGTACCGCAACCGGTACGGGCGTGAGCGGTCGTACTACACCACTTACGAGGGCGTGATCCCGTGGGTGCAGCGGCGTCATGCCGAGGCCGAGTCCGACACCAGCCGCGAGCGGTTCGAGGGCTTCATGCGCGAGGTGCCGTGCGCGGCGTGCGGAGGCGCGCGGCTCAAGCCGGTGAGCCTGGCAGTCACGTTCGGCGGCAAGAGCATCGCCGAGGTCGCCGCGCTGCCGATCGGCGACTGCGCGGTCTTCCTCCGCGAGCTGAACCTGTCCGACCGCGAGCGGCAGATCGCCGAACGGGTGTTGAAGGAGATCAACGAGAGGCTCCGGTTCCTGGTCGACGTCGGGCTTCACTACCTGACGCTGGACCGTTCGTCGGGCACACTCGCCGGCGGGGAGGCACAGCGGATCCGGCTGGCCACCCAGATCGGCTCCGGATTGGTCGGCGTGCTCTACGTCCTCGACGAGCCGTCCATCGGCCTGCACCAGCGCGACAACCGCCGGTTGATCGAGACGCTGCTCCGGCTGCGCGACCTGGGCAACACGCTGATCGTCGTCGAGCACGACGAGGAGACCATCCGCACCGCCGACTGGGTGGTCGACATCGGGCCCGGTGCCGGCGAGCACGGCGGCCAGATCGTCGTGTCCGGCAGCGTCGACGACCTGCTCGACCACGAGAGCTCGGTCACCGGTGCGTATCTGTCCGGGCGGCGGCGCATCGAGCTGCCCGCCATCCGACGGCCTGCTGCGCGCGGGCGGGAGCTGACCGTGGTGGGAGCCCGTGAGCACAACCTGCGCGACGTCACGGTGAGCTTCCCACTCGGATGCTTTGTCGGCGTCACCGGCGTGAGCGGATCCGGCAAGTCCACCCTGGTGAACGACATCCTGTACAACGCGCTGGCCAGGCACATCTACGCAGCCCGGACGGTTCCGGGCCGGCACCGCCGGATCGAGGGTGTGGATCAGGTCGACAAGGTGGTGCACGTCGACCAGTCCCCGATCGGTCGCACGCCTCGCAGCAACCCGGCCACCTACACCGGCGTCTTCGACCAGATCCGCAAGCTGTTCGCCGAGACGCAGGAAGCCAAGATCCGCGGCTACCAGCCGGGCAGGTTCTCGTTCAACGTCAAGGGCGGTCGCTGTGAGAACTGCAGCGGCGACGGCACCATCAAGATCGAGATGAACTTCCTGCCCGACGTCTACGTCCCCTGCGAGGTGTGCCATGGCGCGCGGTACAACCGCGAGACGCTGGAGGTCCACTACAAGGGGCGGACGATCTCCGAGGTGCTCGAGATGCCGATCGAGGAGGCGTTGGACTTCTTTGCACCGGTCGAGCGAATCGCCCGGCATCTGCGCACGCTGGTGGAGGTCGGCCTCGGCTACGTGCGGCTCGGCCAGCCGGCACCGACGCTCTCCGGTGGCGAGGCGCAGCGGGTCAAGCTCGCCTCCGAGCTGCAAAAGCGCGCCACCGGCCGTACGGTCTACGTGCTCGACGAGCCGACGACCGGTCTGCACTTCGAAGACATCCGCAAGCTGATCGGCGTCCTGCAGGGTCTGGTCGACAAGGGCAACACCGTGATCGTCATCGAGCACAACCTCGATGTCATCAAGACCGCCGACTGGCTGGTGGACATGGGCCCGGAGGGAGGCACCGGGGGCGGTGTGGTCGTCGCCACCGGTACCCCGGAGGACGTGGCCGGCGTGCCTGAGAGCCATACCGGCACGTTCCTGCGCGCTGCGCTGGGTACGCCGGTCCTGGCGCACTGACCCGTGGCCCGCCAGGGGTCCGCACGGCGAAATCTGAACCGGACCGGGCGACGGTCCGTTGCTCTCTTGGAGAGCGGAACGGCCCCGTACGAAGGGATGGCGATGACTGACCACGACATGACGCCGATCGACGCCACGCCGGCGGAGCTTCGCCGGAGGGTGGTGCTGCTGGGCGCCGGTGCCGTGGGTGTGTCCGGCCTGCTCGCTGCGTGTGGTGGCGGCGACGATGCACCCGGGGCCGGCGGCGGGGATCCGACGACCGGCGGCGCGCCGGAGACGTCGCCGAGCGCACCGTCCCAGCCACCGAGCGCCCAACCCACCGAAGGCAGCGGCGGCACGCCGCTGACCACGACCGCCGAGGTCCCGGTCGGCGGCGGTGTGGTCATCACCGGCGAGCAGGTGGTCGTCACCCAGCCCACCGAGGGTGACTTCAAGGCGTTCTCCAGCACCTGCACGCACCAGGGCTGCCAGGTGGCGCGGGTGGAGGACAGCCAGATCCAGTGCCCGTGCCACGGCAGCCGCTACTCCGTGGCCGACGGGTCGGTGGAGGCCGGCCCGGCGCCGGCCCCGCTCCCGGAGGTCACGATCGCGGTCGAGGGCGACCAGATCCTGCTCACCTGAGCGCCGGCCCGAGCCGTCAGCGTCCGGGGTGGTCGGGCCTGACAACTAGGGTGAGGGGTTGTGCCGGACCCGTCCACCTACCGCCCGGCGCCGGGGTCGGTTCCGGACGAGCCGGGCGTCTACCGGTTCAGCGACGCTGCGGGTCGGGTCGTGTATGTCGGCAAGGCCAAGAGTCTCCGGTCCCGGCTGAGCTCGTACTTCCAGGACCTGTCGGCGTTGCACCCGCGCACGCTGGCGATGGTGACGACGGCAGCGAAGGTCGAGTGGACCGTCGTGCGGACCGAGGTCGAGGCGCTTCAGCTCGAATACTCCTGGATCAAGGAGTTCGACCCCCGCTTCAACGTGCGCTACCGCGACGACAAGTCCTACCCGTACCTCGCCGTCACCCTCGACGAGGAGTACCCGCGAGCCATGGTGATGCGCGGCGCGAAGAAGCGGGCCGTCCGCTACTTCGGGCCCTACGCCCACGCCTGGGCCATCCGCGAGTCGCTCGACCAGCTACTTCGGGTCTTCCCGGTCCGGAGCTGCACGAAGGGCGTCTTCCAGAGGGCGCGTAGCAGCGGCCGGCCATGCCTCCTCGGCTACATCGGCAAGTGCTCTGCGCCCTGTGTGGGGCGGGTGACGG
Organism: Jiangellaceae bacterium; assembly: GCA_050743075.1. GTDB lineage: Bacteria > Actinomycetota > Actinomycetes > Jiangellales > Jiangellaceae > JBOGDS01. Next base: position 72,034 of record JBOGDS010000001.1, read on the forward strand.
CCGACGAGCACCGCGCGATCGTCGACGATCTCGTCGCCTTCCTCGAGGGCCAGACGGCGACGTACATCAGGCGGCTTGAGCGCGCGATGCGCGCCGCCGCCGCAGACCAGGACTACGAGCGTGCCGCGCGGCTGCGGGACGACGTCGCTGCGTTGCGCCGGGCCATGGAGCAGAATGCCGTCGTCCTCGGCGACGCGACCGACGCCGACGTCGTGGCGCTCGCCGAGGACGCGCTGGAGGTCGCAGTCCACATCTTCTACGTGCGCGGCGGCCGGGTCCGCGGCCAGCGCGGCTGGGTCGCCGACAAGGCCGAGGACGCGCCGACCGGCGAACTGGTCGAGCGCTTCCTGCTACAGCTCTACGGCGAGAGTGTGGGTGAGGCTGTACCGCGCGAGATTCTGGTGCCCGCACTTCCGGCCGACCCGGACGAGGCCGGCGCCCTGCACGAGCTGCTGGTCGAGCTGCGCGGAGCGAACGTAGACCTCCGGGTTCCCCGGCGCGGCGACAAGCGAGCGCTGCTCGGCACCGTCACGCGCAACGCCGAGCAGGCCCTGGCGCTGCACAAGACCAGGCGAGCCAGCGACCTCACCACCCGCAGCCGGGCACTGGAGGAGATCCAACGCGCCCTCGATCTCGACGAGGCACCGCTGCGGATCGAGTGCTACGACGTGTCGAACCTGCAGGGCACCGACGTCGTCGCCTCCATGGTGGTCTTCGAGGACGGCCTGCCCCGCAAGTCCGAGTACCGGCGGTTCGCCGTGCGGGGCCGCGAGGGCTTCGACGATGTCGCCGCGGTCAGGGAGGTGCTGAGCCGTCGGTTCCGGCGGCTGGTCGACGAACGCGAGCCGGACGCCGGCGCGGGCGAGCCGCTCGACCCCGGGACCGGCCGTCCGCGGAAGTTTGCGTACGCCCCTGGACTCGTCGTCGTCGACGGCGGCCGGTCCCAGGTCAACGCCGCCCGGCTGGCCATGGATGAGGCCGGCGTCGCCGACATCCCCGTCATCGGGCTGGCCAAGCGGCTGGAGGAGGTCTGGCTGGACGGCCACGACCAGCCGGTGATCCTGCCTCGGAGCAGCGAGGGCCTCTACCTCCTGCAACGGGTGAGGGACGAGGCGCACCGCTTCGCGATCATCTACCACCGGCAGCGCCGGTCGCGTTCGATGGTCGACAGCATTCTCGACGACGTGCCCGGCCTCGGACCGGCCCGCCGGAAGGCGCTGCTGGCGCGGTTCGGCTCACTGAAGCGGCTGCGCAGCGCGAGCGTCGACGAGGTGGCCACTGTGCCGGGCATAGGGCCGCAGACAGCGCAAGCCGTCATCGACACCGTTGCGCGACGCCGCCCGTCGCCGGCCGTCAACATGGCGACGGGTGAGATCCTCGACCCGACGGCGAGCAACGGTGGGACCGATGAATGAGCCGACTGAGCTTCTTGTGGTCACCGGCATGTCCGGGGCCGGGAAGACCGCAACGACCGGCACGCTCGACGACCTCGGCTGGTTCGTCGTCGACAACCTGCCGCCGTCGCTGCTGATGGAACTCGTCGACACCGTCACTGTACGCACCGGCCAGCGGCGCATTGCCGTGGTGGCCGACGTCCGCGGCGGAGTGTTCTTCGGCGAGCTGCGCGGTGCGCTCGACGAGCTCGCCACCCGGGGTGTGCGTCCGCACGTGCTCTTTCTGGAGGCCGGCGATGAGGCGCTCGTGCGGCGGTTCGAGTCGTCCCGGCGCCCGCATCCGTTGCAGGGGGAGGGCCGGGTCCTGGAGGCGATCAAGGGCGAGCGCGAGGAGCTGGCCGAGCTTCGGGCCGGAGCCGATCTGGTCATCGACACCTCCCTGCTCAACGTGCACGAGCTCGCCGGCCGCATCCGGACCGCGTTCTCCGGGCCCGACGTCGGTTTCCGGGCCATCGTGGTCTCGTTCGGCTACAAGTACGGCCTGCCGGCTGACGCGGACGTCGTTGCCGACATGCGGTTCCTGCCGAACCCGCATTGGGTGCCGGAACTGCGGCCGCAGACCGGCCGCGACGCGCCGGTGCGCGACTATGTGCTCGGCCAGCTCGGCGCGACGGACTTCCTCGACCAGTACGCCGGCTTGTTACGGCTGATGTCCGACGGATACCTGCGCGAGGGCAAGCGCTTCGTGACGGTCGGCATCGGCTGCACCGGCGGCAAGCACCGCAGTGTCGCCATGAGTGAAGCCCTGGCGAATCGGCTGCGCGAGCAGGGCGTCGAGACGTTGGTCGTCCACCGCGACCTCGGGCGGGAATGAGCGCGCCGGCGACGACACCGCGGCTGGCCGGCCCGAAGGTCGTCGCGCTTGGCGGCGGGCACGGCCTGGCCGCGTCGCTGTCCGCGCTTCGCCGGGTGGCGGGCCGGCTGACGGCGGTGGTCACCGTGGCCGACGACGGCGGTTCCAGCGGCCGGCTGCGCCGGGAGCTGGGCGTGCTGCCGCCGGGCGATCTGAGGATGGCGTTGGCGGCCTTGTGTGGGGACGACGAGTGGGGCCGGACCTGGGCGCGGGTCCTTCAACACCGGTTCTCCAGTGGCGGCGAACTGCACAACCACGCGGCCGGCAACCTGCTGATCGTCGCGCTCTGGGAGCTGCTCGGGGGTCATGTCGCCGGTCTGGACTGGGTCGGCCGCCTGCTCGGTGCGCAAGGCCGCGTGCTGCCGATGTCCTTGACGCCGCTGGACATCCAGGCGATGGTCGCGGGCCTCGACCGGGGCGACAGTGCGGCTCGGACGATCGAGACCGTCGTCGGGCAGCATGCCGTCGCAACGGCCGCGGGTACCGTTGTGGCGGTCGAGCTCGTCCCGAGTAATCCGCCCGCGTGCCCGGAGGCACTCGAGGCCATCGCCGAGGCGGACTGGGTGGTGTTCGGGCCGGGGTCGTGGTTCAGCAGCGTGATCCCGCACCTGTTGGTGCCGGATCTGCGCGACGCCCTGGTCGCGACCCCGGCCCGGAGGCTGGTCACGCTGAACCTGTCGACCGAGGGCGGCGAGACCGAGGGGTTCACGCCGGAGATGCACCTCGAGGTCCTGGCCGCGTACGCGCCGGAGCTTCAGCTGGACGCCGTCGTCGCCGACCGCGGCTCGGTGCCGGACGAGCCGTTGCTGCGACGGGTGGCCGCCGACTTCGGCGCCGGGCTGACCGTCACGGACGTCGCCGTCGGCGACGGATCACCGCGTCACGACCCCGAGCGGCTCGGACATGCGTACGCCGACACCTTCGCTCGTGGCAGGATCGGCGCATGGCGATGACGGCTTCGGTGAAGGACGAGCTGGCCCGCCTCGAGGTGACCAAGCAGTGCTGCCGTAAGGCGGAGGTCGCGGCCCTGCTCCGCTTCGGCGGCGGCCTGCACATCGTCAGCGGGAAGATCGTGGTCGAGGCTGAGCTGGACACCGGGGCGGCGGCCCGGCGGCTCCGCCGCGACATCGCCGAGGTCTACGGCCACGACAGCGACATCGCGGTGGTGGCGCCCAGCGGGCTGCGCAAGGGAAGCCGCTTCGTGGTCCGGGTCGTGCAGGACGGCGAGATTCTGGCCCGCCAGACCGGTCTGATCGACGGCAGCGGCCGGCCCGTGCGGGGCCTGCCGCCGCAGGTCGTCTCCGGCTCCACCTGCGACGCGGAGGCGGCCTGGCGTGGTGCGTTCCTCGCGCACGGCTCGCTCACCGAGCCGGGCCGGTCGTCCGCCGTGGAGGTGACCTCCCCCGGGCCGGAAGCCGCCCTGGCGCTGGTCGGCGCGGCCCGCCGGATCGGCATCCAGGCCAAGGCCCGCGACGTGCGCGGCGTCGACCGGGTCGTGGTCCGCGACGGTGACGCGATCGGTGCGTTGCTCACCCGGCTCGGCGCGCACGACAGTGTGCTGGCCTGGGAGGAGCGGCGGATGCGCCGCGAGGTTCGCGCCACGGCGAACCGGCTGGCGAACTTCGACGACGCCAATCTCCGGCGGTCGGCGCGCGCCGCTGTGGCGGCCGGCGCGCGGGTCGAGCGGGCGCTGGAGATCCTCGCCGACGACGTGCCCGATCATCTTCAGGCCGCCGGTCGCCTGCGGCTGGAACACAAGCAGGCCAGCCTGGAGGAGCTGGGACAGCTCTCCGACCCGCCGATGACGAAGGACGCCGTCGCCGGACGGATCCGGCGCCTGCTGGCGATGGCCGACCGCAAGGCGGCCGAGAGCGGCATTCCCGGCACAGACGCCAACCTCAGGCCGGACATGCTCGTCCCATAACCCGCCCATCACGGAGGAAGTGGCGGCGCGTGTGACCGGCTTCAGCGACGAGGCCGCTGCTTGTCCGACACGGCGACGATCGTGGTCGTGCCCGGACGGTCCGGGTCGAAGGGCCAGGCCCACATCGCGATCGCCGCGTCGAGGAGGTCGTCGACGCGGTGATCGAAGTCGGCCGGTCCGGTGATCCGCACTCGGCGGACCGTCGAGCCGGTGCCCTGCAGGAGGTGCTGGGGATCTGGCAGGTCCGGACCGACGAGGAAGAACAGGTTGACCCATCTGGGATACGTGGCCACGGAGCAGACGGCGTGCTCGGACTCGCCGTCGGGGCTGTAACCGACCACCGTGGCGTTCCAGTTGACGTAGACCATGCGGGTGGCGCCGGGCAGGCGCTCGTCGACCCGGCGCAGCACCTCGCACGCGAGCGCATGGATCTCATCGGTGTACTCGGACAGGAACTCCTCGAGTCGAGCGAGCGCGTCGTCACCCACCCTTCGACCGTACGCGCCCAGCGGCAGCTCCGGCCCGGGTCCGGGAAGCGTGGTCAAGGCCACCACCCTGACCCGCGTTGGGGCGACACCCATGCCCTAGGGTCGGCGGCATGACGATCCGCGTAGGCATCAACGGCTTCGGCCGGATCGGCCGCAACTTCTACCGTGCGGTGCTCGCCGAAGGCCACGACGACATCGAGCTCGTCGGCGTCAACGACCTCACCGACAACAAGAGCCTGGCCCACCTGCTCAAGTACGACTCGATCCTCGGCCGGCTCGATGCCGAGGTGGGCTATGCCGGTGACGAGATCACCGTGGCCGGCCACAGCTTCAAGTCGCTCGAGGAGAGCGACCCCGCCGAGCTGCCCTGGCGCGAGCTCGGCGCCGACATCGTCATCGAGTCGACCGGCCTGTTCACCGACGCGACGAAGGCGAAGGCGCACGTCGACGGCGGCGCAAAGAAGGTCATCATCTCGGCCCCGGCCAAGAACGAAGACGTCACCGTCGTCATGGGCGTCAACCACGACTCCTACGACCCCGCCGCGCACACGATCATATCGATGGCCTCCTGCACGACGAACTGTCTCGCTCCGCTGGCCAAGGCGCTCCACGACGCGTTCGGCATCGAGCGCGGGCTGATGACCACGATCCATGCGTACACGGCGGACCAGAACCTGCAGGACGGACCGCACCGGGACCTCCGGCGGGCGCGCGCTGCCGCGATCAACATCGTGCCGACCAGCACCGGCGCCGCGAAGGCGATCGGCCTGGTCCTGCCGGAGCTCAAGGGCAAGCTCGACGGCTTCGCACTGCGGGTGCCCACTCCCACCGGTTCGGCCACGGATCTGACGGCGACGCTCCGCCGCGAGGTCTCGGTCGACGAGGTGAACGCCGCCATGAGGGCGGCCGCCGACGGATCGCTCAAGGGCTATCTGACGTACACCGAGGACCCGATCGTCTCGTCCGACATCGTCACCGACCCGTCGTCGTGCATCTTCGACGCCGGGCTGACCAGGACGATCGGCGACCAGGTCAAGGTCGTCGGCTGGTACGACAACGAGTGGGGCTTTTCCAACCGGCTGATCGACCTGGTGCGCCACGTCGGCTCCTCGCTCTGACCGATGCGGACGATCGACGACCTGGGCGAGCTGCGCGGCCGGCGGGTTCTGCTCCGCTCCGACCTCAACGTCCCGCTGGAGGACGGCGCCGTAACCGACGACGGCCGGATCCGCGCCAGCGTCCCCACGATCACCCGGCTGGCCGACGCCGGCGCGAAGGTGATAGTCACCGCGCACCTCGGCCGGCCGGAGGGCAAGCCAGACCCCCAGTTCTCGCTGCGACCGGTGTTCGAGCGTCTGGCCGAGCTGTTGCCCGGCCGTGACGTGCGCTTCGCGGCGGACGCCGTCGGCACCAGCGCGGCAGCGACCGTCGAGGCGCTGCCCGACGGCGGCGTGGCCGTGCTCGAGAACCTGCGCTTCGACCCGCGGGAGACGTCGAAGGACGACGCCGAGCGCGGTTCGCTCGCCGGTGAGTTGGCGGAACTGGCCAATGCCTTCGTCTCCGACGGCTTCGGCGTCGTACACCGCAAACAGGCCAGCGTCTACGACGTGGCGCAGCGGCTGCCGCATGCGGCGGGAGATCTCGTCCTGGCCGAGGTTCGCGCGTTTGCCCGGGTGCTCGACCATCCGGAGCGCCCGTACGTCGTGGTGCTCGGCGGCTCGAAGGTGTCCGACAAGCTCGGCGTGATCGACAACCTGCTGGGCACGGTCGATCGGCTCCTAGTGGGCGGCGGGATGTGCTTCACCTTCCTTGCGGCCCAGGGCCACGAGGTCGGCGGCTCGCTGCTCGAGGAGGATCAGCTCGATACCGTGCGCGGCTTCCTCGACCGGGCCGCCGAGACCGGTGTCGAGCTGGTCCTCCCGGTCGACGTCGTCGTCGCGCCGGACGTGGCCGACGATGCGTCGACCGATGTCGTTGCTGCCGACGCCATCCCGGCCGACCAGAAGGGGCTCGACATCGGCCCGGCCACCGTCGAGCTGTTCCGCGGCAAACTCGCCGACGCTCGAACAGTCGTCTGGAACGGCCCGATGGGGGTCTTCGAGCTGGCGCCGTTCACAGCGGGCACCCGGGAGATCGCGGCAGCGGTCGCGGCGGTCGACGGAACCAGTGTCGTCGGCGGCGGCGACTCCGCGGCAGCCGTACGGCAGCTCGGGCTCGACGAGTCGGCGTTCACCCACATCTCGACCGGCGGCGGAGCGAGCCTGGAGCTCCTCGAAGGCAAGACATTGCCCGGCCTGGCCGTACTGGAGTGAGGAGTCACGCACGTGGCGACTAAAGCGCGCCGGCCACTGATGGCCGGCAACTGGAAGGAGAACCTCAACCACCTCGAGGCGATCGCGCTGGTCCAGAAGCTCGCCTTCTCGTTGAGCGACGATGACCTCGAGGCGGTGGAGGTGGCCGTGCTGCCTCCGTTCACCGACATCCGGTCGGTCCAGACGCTTGTCGACGGCGACAAGCTGCGGATCAGCTACGGCGCACAGGACGTTTCCGAGCACGACGCCGGCGCACACACCGGGGAGATCTCCGGCGTCATGCTGGCGAAGCTGGGCTGCACGTACGCGATCGTCGCGCACTCCGAGCGGCGACAGTTCCACAACGAGGACGACGCCGTCGCCAACCGCAAGATCCGCGCTGCGCTCCGGCACGGTCTAGTGCCGATCCTGTGCATTGGCGAGGGGCTGGACGTCCGCCGCGAGGGCCGCCACCTGGAGCACACCCTGTCCCAACTGGACGGCGCGCTACGCGACGTGAGCGCGACGCAGGCCGCCCAGATCGTCGTCGCGTACGAACCGGTGTGGGCGATCGGGACCGGTGAGGTCGCCACTCCCGACGACGCGCAGGAGGTGTGTTCCGGCATCCGGGGCCGGCTCGGCGAGCTCTACTCGTCCGCCGTTGCCCAGGGCGTCCGGATCCTCTACGGCGGTTCGGTGAAGGCTGCCAGCATCGCACCGATCATGGACCAGCCCGACGTCGACGGTGCTCTGGTCGGGGGCGCCAGTATCGACGCCGCCGAGTTCACGGCGATCTGCCGTTTCCACGCCCACGTCCGTCCCCCATCCCCATGATCATGTCGAGTACACACACCATGTGCTGTGTGTACTCGACATGATCATGGGGATGGGGGACGGACGTGACCAGGCTGCCGCGCGGGACCTATGCCGAGGCGGGAGTGGCGCGGGCCACCTTCCTGACCAGGATCTGGTCGCCACCCGCGGGCCGGCCGCACCTCGGCGGCGACGACGTGGCGGCGCTCGCGGTCCAGGTGTATCTGGAGCGTTATGCCGCCGGCGAGGTGGTTCAGCGGGAGGGAGTCGTGTCGCTCACCTTCCAGGCCCGGGGGCCGCGGTTCCGGTGGGCACCCAGGACACCGGCGACTACACGGGTCAGACGTGCTGACCCGGGAGCCGGCGATCGTGACGGCCACGGCGGTGGGCACCGTCATCGTCCTGCGGGGGCCGATGGGCGCGGCATGCCGATCCGCCCGTAGAACGGGCTGCGCTGACAGGCGGAGTCGGGAACCACGCGGCGAGCGCGTACTCTTGTCGTGCGCGTGCCGGCTGATCCGGCCGACCGGAAGGAACTGCTCACCACAGTGAAGATCGTATTTACGCTGTTGCTCGTCATCACCAGCCTGCTGCTGATCGTGCTCGTCCTCCTGCACAAGGGCAAGGGCGGTGGCCTGTCCGACATGTTCGGCGGGGGGGTGTCGTCCTCGCTGGGTGGTTCGTCGATCGCGGAGCGAAACCTCGACCGGATCACGGTTGCTATCGGGATCCTCTGGGCGGCCAGCATCGTGGGGCTCGGGCTGTTGGCCAAGGCTGCTGTCTGACCCATCCGGAAGTCCCGCACGTCCAACGAGGGAGTTTCACCCGTGGCAAGTGGCAATGCCATCCGCGGTAGCCGCGTCGGCGCCGGCCCCATGGGCGAGGCGGAGCGCGGCGAGTCCGCACCGCGCCAGCGCACCGCGTTCTACTGCGCCCAGGGACACGAAACCGTGACCAGCTTCGCTGCCGAGGCTGTGATCCCCGAGCACTGGGACTGCCCGCGGTGTGGGCTCCCGGCGAGTCGCGACCGGGAGAACCCGCCCCCCGCGCCGCGCAACGAGCCGTACAAGACCCACCTGGCGTACGTGAAGGAGCGACGCAGCGACGCCGACGGCGCTGCCATCCTCGAGGAGGCCCTCCAAGGCCTGCGCAGGGTCCGCGACAGCTGAATATGACCTGAGGTAGTTCCGGCAAGCGTGCGCGGCTGGCACACCGCTCGCGATCAACCGCGCGAACTCCCGGCGCTTCGCCGTCAGCGGCGCCGGACCCGGCCGACCGTGCGCATGGCTGAGTCCGGTGATGGATCGCCACGGCGCCGCTGAGCATCGCCGCCGCCTGCTGGACGGTCTTGCCGGGACGGTTATCGAGGTGGGCGCGGGAGACGGCGCCAACTTTGCCCACGACCCGGACACTGTGACCCAGGTGGTGGCGGTGGAGCCGGAGCCGTACCTGCGGGCCCGGGCGCAGGTCCCAGGCCGGGCGACGGTCCCGGTCGAGGTGGTCGAGGGGACGGCCGAGCGGCAGCCCGCCGGGGACCGGTCGGTCGACGCCGCAGTGGTGTCGCTGGTGTTGTGCTCCGTAGCGGATCGGCGGGCGGCGCTGGGTGAGCTGTTCCGAGTGTTGCGGCCAGGTGGGGGGTTGCGCTATTACGAGCACTTCGCCGCCGAGCAGCCCGGCAGGCTGAGTCGGGTCCAGCGGCTTGCTGATGGGAGGCTGCCACGTCAGCCGCGACGCGGCGTCGGCGATCACGGCCGCCGGGTTCGTGATCGAGGAGATCGACCGGTTCGAGTTTCCACCGGGTCAGCAGTCACCGGCCTCGCCGCACATCCTCGGGCGGGCCATCCGCCCGGGCGACCCGACGGTTGCGTCATGACGGGCAACGGGATCGACGTGCGTGGCCTGTCGAAGTCGTTCGGTGCCGTGCGTGCGGTCGACGACCTGACGTTCAGCGTGGCACCGGGGACCGTGACCGCGTTCCTCGGACCGAATGGTGCCGGCAAGACCACCACGTTGCGGATGCTCGTCGGCCTGGTGCGCCCCGATGCCGGTACAGCCACCATCGCAGGCCAGGCCGCGCGCACCTGCAGGTCTTTTGCACCGTGAACGGCTACCCGCCACGCCGGGCCGATGAGGTGCTCGAGCTGGTCGGTTTCGCCCGGCAGGCCGGCGACGGGTGGGCGGGTATTCGCTGGGGATGCGGCAGCGGCTCGCTCTCGGGGTCGCGATGCTGGGTGATCCGCAGGTCTTGGTGCTGGACGAGCCGGCCAACGGGCTCGACCCCGAGGGAATCGTGTGGAGGCGGCGACTCCTGCGCGATCTCGCCGCTCAGGGCCGGACCGTGCTGGTGTCGAGCCACGTGCTCACCGAGATGCAGCAATTGGTCGATCACGTCGTGATCATCGATGCCGGGCGGCCTGGTGTACCAGGGAGCGGTGAGCGAACTGGCCGGCAGGTGAAGACCGCAGATCGAGGTGCGAACCCGGCAGGTCGATGTGCTGCGCGCAGCGTTCGCCGACCGAGCTGACGTGACCCTCGAGGTGGTCGGCAACGACCCGGCTGCACGTGAGTGGCCTCGACGCCACCGCAGAGAACTGGCTGGTGACGCCGATCGCCTTGCGGACAGAGTCGGGGTCGCCGGCCAGGTCGTGGCCGGCGACCCGCGCCTGGCCGGCGTCGGTATCGATCAGCGTGGAGAGGATCTGGACGGTGGTGGTCTTGCTGGCGCCGTTCGGGCCGAGCAGCGCGAAGATCGTGCCCTCGGCGACGACCAGGTCGACGCCGTCCAGGACCGTCTGCTCGCCGTACGACTTGCGCAGCCCGGTGGCGACGATCGTCGGTTGCCGATCGGTAGTCATGGTTCCTCGCTTCCTGAGTCGCCCAGCGGATGCGCTGGCCGTTTCGACTACCGTCGGCGAGGTCGCTGACAGCACCGTGAGCGCGCGCTGACACGGTGCTGCCACCAGTGTTGTGCGGGGGACTTGGCGAAGCTTGCCGGCAGTGGCGTCAGACGTGGCTGGCCGGCGGGATGTTCTGGTTGAGCCGGAACAGGTTGCCCGGGTCGTAGCGGCGCTTGACCTGCGTGAGCCTGTCCCAGGTCGACCCGGGGTACGCGGCCCGGATCCGAGCCTCACCTTCGTCGCCGAGGAAGGCGACGTACGCGCCGGAGTCGTTCTGCTCGAGCATGCCAGCCAGCCCAGTGACCCACGACGTGGCCTCGACCAGCTGGCCGGAATTCTGCACAACGGCCGCTACGTTGACCATGATCTTGCTCTTCCGGTGGGCGAAGGCAGTGGCGTCCGACGGCACCCGGGCGACCGCACCGCCGAGCACTCGCAGCTGGACCGCGCGCATCGGCGCCGCACCAGCCCGTAGCTGGTCGACGATCGTCTCGGCGACACGGAGGTCGACCGAGTCCACGAACATCGTGCGTGACGAGTAGATCGGGCGGTAGCCCTCCTCCGGGGGTGGGTAGATCTGCGGATAGGGCATCGGGCGAACCATGTCGACGATCGGCGTGCCGAGAGCACGCAACGGCGCTACGACGCGCTGGCCTTCGTCGGCTGGACCGGCGTAGGCCAGCAGGGCCATGACGACGAGCTTGCCGTGGTGCTCGGCCGGGAGGAACGGCATCGGCGGGGCTGGCATGACGTTGGCGATGACGGACAGCTCGTTCGCAGCGGCCCCGGCTTCGGCGACGAACGCCGCGACGATCTCTGGCGTCGCCGGCAGCATGAGCATGCCGCCCAGCACAGTGCTCACCTCGTGCAGGCGGTACTGGAAGCGGGTGGCAACGCCGAAGTTGCCGCCGCCACCGCGGATCGCCCAGAACAGGTCTGGACGTGACTCGCCGTCGACGTGGAGAAGCCGGCCGTCGGCGGTGACGACATCGGCAGCGAGCAACGAGTCGATCGTCAGGCCGTGCTTGCGTGCCAGATAGCCGACGCCGCCGGCCAGCGTGATCCCCCCGATGCCGACCGAACCGGCGTCGCCGAAGCCGGTCGCCAAGCCGTGCTCGCCGGTTACGGTTGTGTACTCGGCTGCCGTCAGCCCGGTCTCGGCCCACGCGGTGCGGTTCTCGACGTCGATCTCGATGGCTCGCATCGCGGACATGTCGAGCACGATGCCGCCATCGGACGTGCCATGACCGGCTCCGCTGTGGCCGCCGCTGCGGACCGCCAGCTCGAGCCCGGTGTCACGCGCGAGCGAGACGACGCGAGACACCTCACCGGCATTCGCCGGCCGGACGACCACCGCGGGGTGGCGGTCGATCCCGTCGGCGAACACCGAGCGAGCTTGGTCGTACTCGCCGTCACCCGGGGCGATCACCTGGCCGGCAAGATCGGTGCGGAGTTGGGGAATGGACAATGTTGTGCTCACGGGGGACACCTGCATACTCCTCATCGGTGGTCGAACGGACTGCTGAACCAGCCTGCCAAGTCGCTCGGACACTCGCCGAGCCAATTTCTGTCGAGCGTCACGAGGCGAGGTTCTTCAGCATCTCGAGGCGACGCTGGTACTCCTGCTCGTCGATCTCGCCGGCGGCGTACCGCTCCGCCAGCCGACGTTCACCCGCCTGCTGGCCGGCCTGCTGGCCGCGGCGTCGGGCGAAGATCACAACGGCGGTGATGGCGCCGACGACGACCAGGAACCAGGCGATCGGGAACACCACCCACCAGCCGTCAGCCCCGCCGGGACCGTCGTTCCATCGCTCGGCGCCGATGGCGACGAGCCGTTCTGCTGCCTCGATCATGACTGCCTCCTCGTTCGTTTCCTGACATCTCCAGCGTCCAGGTCACGCAGGCTTCGCGCGTCAGCGTCGAGGCTGACTTCCACTGCCGCTTCGCGACGTACGGCCATGAGCTCCGGATACGTCGGGTGGCGTAGGTTCGCAGCGGAGCGGACGTAGGCGAAGACGGCAGGTGGTCAGCCGCCTGCATGGCACGCCGAGGCGCTGCCGATGGCACGGTGAACCGTCGCTCCGGCGTCCTGATTGCCCCTTTTGTGGAACGGTTCACCGTGCCATGTGGGGCGCGCGGGACGGCACGGGCGAGGAGACCGTCGCCGCCCGTGCTCGACGTGCTCTTCGGCCGGGACGTGGCCGATCCCCACCGGTGGCTTGACGACCCCCACGACGAGCGGACCCGGAGGTGGTCGATGGAACAGGACTCGCTGTACGCGAGGATGGCCGCGACCTGGCCCGGCCGCGCCACAGTTTCGCGCCGTGGACGAGCTGCTGGCGGTGCTGGGCAACCGCTTCCGACTGCGTCTGTTGCCGCCCTACGCCTTGATGACCGAGAACGCCTCTGCGGAGCTCCGCAGCTGGTCGCCGGTCAGCGTGTACGGTACGTGTATGGCCAAGGTGCGGACCAACATCGAGATCGAGGACGACTACGTACGGGCGATCATGCGCCGGTACCACTTGCGGACGAAGACCGACGTCGTGGACCTTGCGCTGCGCACGCTTGCGGCTGAGCCGATGACACGCGAGGAGGCGCTAGCCATGCGGGGCTCGCACTCGATCGACGAGGTGCCCCGCGATCAGCCGCCCCGCGGCGCTGCGGCGTGATCCTCGCCGACACCTCAGCCTGGATAGAGTTCGATCGAGCTACGGGCAGCCCGGCCGATGTGCGGCTGACCGAACTCATCTCAGGTGATGGCGAGCTTGCCGTCACCGAGCCCGTCGTCGCGGAGGTTGCAGCCGGCGCCCGCACTGACGAGCGGGAAGCCGCGCTCCGGCACCTGCTGGCACGATGTCGCTTGTTGCCCTTTGACAGTGTGGCCGACTTCGACGGCGCGGTTCGTATCTACCGGCGCTGCCGACAGGCTGGGATCACCCCTCGCGGGCTTGTCGACTGCATGATTGCTGCGGTCGCTCTGCGGGTCGGCGCCTCCGTCTTAGCCCACGACGCCGACATGGCGCACATCGCCGACGTCATGCCACTCAAGCTTGACGGCGCGAGTCTGTGCCCGTAACGCTGACCGTCAGCTCTGGTGGGCCTCCTCCCCGACTCTCCCCACCGCCGACCAGGCCGGGCTCGCCGACCCAACGCCGGTGAACAACTGAAGGAGTCGGCGCCGGCCGTCCGTCGTACTGTGCCCTGCACCGCTGTGGCCGCCGCTTCGGACGGCAAGCTCCAGCCCTGTCTCCCGTGCGAACGAGACGACGCGCGAGACCTCGTTGGCGTTCGCTGGACGGACGATACGTTGACGGCGCGCCAGCGGGGCGTGGGCTGATTCGATCTGCTCGAAGCGATGGCCAGGCTGCGGCCGGAGAACCGGGACCTTGGTGATCTCGGTGCGGTGCCGGGCGGTGGCGAAGGGGCGACTCGGCTGCTGGCGCCGCTCATCGTGCCGGATCAGCCTGGGATGCCACGCTTGTGATCGTCGGTCTTGGACGACGCGACTACGCCTCCTGTACGGCGCGTAGTCAGCGGGTGGCCTGTGCGTGGAAGGCGGCGTTCAGCTCGGGTGGGCCGCTGGTGAGAGTGAAGTCGGTGTCGACCGAGGTGATCATCCAGACGAGTGCCTGGCCTCAGCGAGATCGAGCAGCGGCGCTGGCAGGCGATGCAGAACTTCAACGACGGCTACCTGCAGTGCAACTCCAAGCGGCCGCAGACGGTGACCTACGGGCTGCACGACTCACCGGTCGGCCAGCTCGCCTGGATCGTAGAGAAGTTCAAGGAGCTGACCGATCCGGAGGACGGACTGCCCGAGGACAGCATCGACCGCGACCGCATGCTGACCGACGTCTCGCTGTACTGACTGGCCGGCACGGCCGGATCTGCGGCGCAGGTCTACTACGAGGAAGTTCCGCGAACGCCTGGAACGAGGCCGCCGGCGACTGGAGCGCCGACTCGGATGACAGCACGGATGAAAGCACGGCAGGCAGCACAGGCTGGGGCGACGGCGGAGACGACTGGGCAGCGACCCGGCGCGGGACGGTGCCCACCGGTGTGCTGGTCCCCACCCACGACGTGACCATCCGCCGCTGGGCCGAGCGGGACCACAACGTCGTGCACTGGAGCGAGCTCGACCGCGGCGGCCACTTCCTCGCGATGGAGGCGCCCGACCTGCTGATCGGCGACATTCGCGAGTTCTTCCGGTGCGCTGACATGAGCCCCCGCGCGCAGTACGAGATAGGCAACTGCTGCCGCGAGCCGATCGACGTAGCGCCGTATGTCGGTCCCCGAGCATCTCCTGCCCACCTCGACCTGATCCTCGACACAGGCCGGGCGAGTGGTGGGCCGATCTCTACGGCCCGGCCAGGCCGGCGCAGCCAGTGGGAGGTGCGGGTGAAGCAGTTCCGATACGACCGACCCCTCCGCCGATCTAGGTACGGTCGGCGCGACTCGTTGCGAGGACCTCGACCACCACCAGAGCTAGGACGGCCAGCGCGGCCAGTACCAGCCCCACCGCGGCGGTCGGCTGTTCCCAGAAGACGAACGCCACGCAGGCCAGCGCGACGATCCCGGCCCGGAGCGCGCTGCGGTTGCGCCGGACCCACGCGTTGCCGTTCCCGCCCGCCGCGTCCAGCAGCCGCTGGAACGCGGCCCGGGTGCGGACGGCCGTCCCGGACGGCCCCGCGAGGAACGCCCCTCCGGCGACGACGAGGGCAGCGACCAGCACGGCGCGCACGCCGGTCCGGAGGAACCGGACGACCGTGTCGAAGACGTCGGCCGCTGCGGCCATCGAAACCCGGGCCGGCAGCCGGTCCAGATAGAGACTCCGGCCGACCGCGAGAGCAACGGCGAGCAGGACCATCGACGCGGCGACACCCAGGCTCGCGCGCATGAGCGTCCGCCTGCGGTCGCGGGCCGCGAGCACGCCGATCGCGAGGCACGCCAGGCTGACCCACGGCAGGACGGGCCCCACCGGTCGAGCAGCCGGAATCCGGCCTGGGCCCGGCTCAGGTCGGTCGTGTGGACGATCGTGAACTGGGTCTGGACGGCCGGGACGCGCGCGGCGAGGGTGAACCCGTCGTCGACCAGTCGCTGCTTGACCGCCTCGACGACCGCACCGAGGTCGAGGCTGACGGTCCCGTCCGCCGCGGTCAGGACTCCCTGTTCCTCTCCGGACAGCAGGGCGACGAGCTCGGCGTGGGCCCGCGTGTTCGCGCGCACCCACAACCGCTCGAACGCGTCGCTGCGCACGAAGTCGCCGACGCGATCCCGGACGAACTCGCGAACACCGACCGCGGCCGAGCCGGCGAGGCCTCTCAACGCGTCGGCGACCCGCGGCGGCACGCCTTGGCCGGCCAGAGCGTCGATTCCCTCGTCGACCAGGTCGGCGATGTCGAGACGGCCGAGGATCTCGTCGGTGACCCGGTCGGCAACGGCCTCCTGGATCGTCGGATCCGACGCCAGCGGCGTGACGGTGGCGACGTGCCGTTCGGTGTCGGTCACCTGGTTGCTGGTCCAGACGCCCACGACCGACACCGGCGCGAGGACGCAGCCCACGATGATGAGCGCGCGGCAGAGGTCACTGTCCGCCACATGGCTACTGCCGGCCGTGGTCGGCCTGGTAGACGACGACGGTCCCGCACGCGTAGTCGAGCAACGAGCGGCGCCGGTGATCGACCAGGACGAGAACCATGCCGAGCAACCAGACCGGAGCAAGTGCGAGGCCGATGAGTGCGCGGACCAGGGACCGGGAGAAGGCCAGGTGCGCACCGTCGCTGCGCCGGATGGCCACGCCTGCTGTCATGTTGCCCAGCGTCTGGCCGGTGGTCCACCAGGACAGCGAGAAGTAGACCGTCGGAAGCAGGCCGACGACCACGGCGGACGTCACGGTCGCCCAGCCTGGTGTCCCGCGGAGCAAGACGTCGGTTCCGCCGACGACGAGAGCGACCGTCGCCCCCGCGGCGACGGTCACGACCACGACGTCGATGGCGAGCGCGACCAGCCGCGACACCAGGCCGGCATACGCTTCAGGTGGCAGGCTCATGGCGCCCCAGGGCTCCCAACAGCCAGCGTACGCCGGACTCGAGCCGGGCGTCCGCACCGGCGGTCCGCAGCCGCACCTCGTGCACGGCGTCGGACAGCGCGCCGTGCGTCTGCTCCACGACGAGCTCGCGCACCTTCGGGTCACCGACGAGGTCGTCGATGAAGGCCGGCAGGACGGTGTCGCGAGCCCAGGCGATGCCGCCCTCGGTCTGTGTCCGCAGCAATGCGACGGCATCGCCGCGAGCAGCGTGCGCAACCACGCGCCCGCGTGCCGTGGTTGTCTCGGCGCGGGTCAGGACGGCCGACCCGAGACGCCGTACCGGCTGAGCAGCTCGCCCGATCACCGGCTGCGAGAGAACCTGCCGGCCCGCGTCGACGACGGCGGAGGCAGGTCGTCGGCCGGCCGCCGTCGTAGCCTGTACGGCTGTGCCGGCCAACCGACGACCGGCTGACGCCACCGCATCCCCGAGACCCACGGTGAACGCGGCCACCGCGACGACCGGGGGCGGGGCATGGACGCCCAGGTCAGCACGGAGACGCTCGGCGAGCACGATGGCCAGACCCAGGGGGACCCGTGCTGGGTTGGGGGGAAGACCCTGCTCCGGTGCCGGCTGGGCCATGCCGCGCCCCTACCGCTCCGCCACGACGGGCCTGGCGACGCAGCGGATGCCGAGGTGGCACGTGGACGTGTCGATCGGCTGTGGCAGGCGCGCTGCAGGCCGGTACCGGCGGCAGTAGTTGGGGGCGCAGAGGTAGGAGCCACCCTTGATCACCTTGCGGGGGATGGAGGTACCGGGATCGACGCTGCCGGCCCGGTGGCCGCCGGTGGGGTTGGCCCGCGGTCGCCCAGGGCCGCAGCAGGCAGGACCGGAATGAGCAGGACCGGTGTGAGCGGCCGCCGGATGCCCGGCGAACCAGTCGGCGGTCCACTCCCAGACGTTGCCGATCATGTCGACCAGACCGTACCCGTTCGGCGGGAACGAGCCCACGGGCGACGTCCACGCGTAACCGTCCGCGGCCACGTTGACGAGCGGGAAGTCGCCCTGCCAGACGTTGGCCCGGTGCTCCCCGCCTGGAGTCAGCGCCGTGCCCCAGGCGTACTCGGTGTTCGGCCCGCCGCCCCGGGCTGCGAACTCCCATTCGGCCTCGGTGGGCAGGTCCTTGCCGGCCCACGCAGCGTACGCCGCGACATCCGACCAGGCCACGTGCGTGACCGGGTGCGAACCCAACCCGTCCAGCGCCGAGCCGGGCACCAGCGACCACCATTGGTAGGCATCGCGAAGGTCCACCCGATGATCCGGCGGCGTGAACACCGACGAGGCCGGCACGAGCAAGGCCGCGTCGGCTCCCGGGTAGGCGGCCGGATCCGGTGGCTGCTCGGCCACGGTGACGTGGCCGGTCGCGTCGACGAAGGCGGCGAACTCCTCGTTGGTGACCGGGTGGCTGTCCATCCAGAACCCGTCCACGGCCACCTGATGCTCGGGCGCCTCCTCCGGGTAGTGCCGGTCCGAGCCCATCGTGAAGGTGCCACCGGGCACCCACACCATGGCCGGGCCCGGGAGCGTTCCTGCTGGTGCGGTGGTCCAGGGCATGGATCCGATCATGGCATCCTCAGTCGGGTAGTTGACGCATCTCCACCACAGTCAGCCCGAGCTGGTCGAACCGGGCCAGGAGACCGCGCAGGTGCGCCTTGTCGCGGACGGGTCCGAACAGGGCGGTGCCACCAGCGGGGGCGTCGGCCCTCTCGAGCTCGGGGAAGGCGGCCTGGACGGTGTCCGACACACGCCCCGAGAACAGGAACTCGTAGCGCACCGGACGACACCTCCTGCTTTCACGGAGCCACCCGGTGTCGAGTGTGAGGCCCGCCGAGCACGGTTCGCCTCACCCGGCCGGGGTGAGGTCACAGGGCGATTCGGCTTTCACCAACCGATCATGGCGCGGTAGCGTGCCAACGTGGTGGCCGCTCCGTTGGGGGCGCGAGCAATGGTCTCCAACCTGAAGGTGCAGGTTCCGCGGCTGGGCGACAGCGCGGTCCTGCGGCCCCGATTGCTCGAGGCGATGGCCGCCGCCCACGCGAAGGATGCTCAGGTCACTGCCGTGCTGGCGCCGGCCGGCTCGGGCAAGACCGTTCTCCTGGCGCAGCGCGCCGCGCAGCTGACCGGAGCGGGACAGAAGGTCGCGTGGGTGTCGCTCGACGCCGACGACAACGACCCGTTCATACTGTGGTCGAGCATCCTGATGGCGACGGCTCGCGCCTGTGGCGACAGCGACGCCGGCGCGGTCGTGGGTGGTCTCAGCCCGCCCGCTCAGGCGCCGAGCTCGGGGTTCCTCGCCGCATTCGCCGCCGCCGCCGATGCGTCTCGGAGCACTCTGTGGCTGGTCCTCGACGATCTTCAAGTGATCGATCCCGGGCCCACCCTGGACAGCCTGGCCGCCCTGCTGCGTCACCGTCCGACACACCTGCGGGTCATGATCGGCGCACGGTTCGACCCACCGCTACCGATCGCCCGGATGGTGCTCGACGGACGCGCGGCGGAGATCCGCTTCGCCGACCTGGCGTTCGAACCCTGTGAGGCTGCCGAACTGCTGCGCCGGAACGACGTCCTGCTGGCCGACCAGGATCTCCATCTGCTGGTCTCCCGAACCGAGGGGTGGGCGGCCGGTCTGCGGTTGGCTGCTCTCTCGCTGGCGCGGACAGACGATCCGGCCGCTCTTGTCGCCGGCTTCGCCGGCGATGCGCGGCCGGTTGCCGACTATCTCGTGTCCGAAGTCTTGTCCCGCGTCTCCGAGGACACCGAGGAGTTCCTGCTCACGACGGCCGTGCCCGAGCGGATCAGCGTCGACCTGGCCCGTGAGCTGTCCGGTCGCGACGACGCCGGCACCGTGCTCGACGGCTTGGAGCACGCCAACGCCATGATCCAACGCCTCGGGCAGGAAGGACACTGGTACCGCTACCATTCGTTGCTCCGGGGCTACCTCGTCGCCGAGCTGGAGCGGCGCGACGCCCTGACCCTCGGGGTGTTGCACTCGAGGGCCGCGGGGTGGCACGGACGACAAGGCTTGCCCGGTCCCGCCCTGGATCATGCAGCGGCGGCACGGGACTGGGGCCGGCTCGCCCGGCTGGTCGACCGTTTCGGTCTGCGACTGCTGCTGTCCGGCGACACCGTGAGCCTGCGCCGTGCACTGAGCAGCCTCCCGGTCGAGGTCACGGCCGAACCCGTACTGGGCCTGCTCGCTGCGCTGGTCGCCCTCGAAGACGGCGACCTGGCCGCGGCCGGTGACCAACTCGACCGCGTCGGACGGGTGCCGGAGGTGCACGCGAGCCATCGCCTGCGGGTGCTGCACGCGACGACCCTGCTGTACGAGGCCCGGATGAGCGGGGACCGGGACGCGCCCGTCACCCGGTTCATCACGCTGTCGAGCGAGCACGTCGAGGACGACCCGGACCTGGCATTGCTGGCCACGGCGAACCGCGGATTCGCCCGTATCGGGCTCGGCGACTACCGGCAGGCCGAGTCTGATCTGGTGGCATCTCTGCGCATGGCCCGTAGGGACGTCCGCGACTTCCTGGCGCTCGACTGCCTGACCCACCTGTCCGGCAACGCGGCAGACCAGGGTGACTTCGTCGGCATGCGCGCCTGGGCGGAGCAAGCAATGGCCTTTGCGACCGCGCGCGGATGGGGGACGTCGCGACGGCTGGCCGACGCGTACACCGTTGCGGCTTGGGCGGCCTGCCAGATGCTCGAGCCCGATGTGGCGGCTCGGTACGCGGCGTTGGCGGAGTCCTTGCTCAGTGGCGACGTGGCGCCTGAGGTCGAGCTCGCCACCACGGCTGTCGGCGCGATCGTGGCGTTCGACGCCGGCATGAACCGCCGAGCGGAACTGGCAAGGCTGCGCGAGCAATGGCAGCGCGTCGACGGAAAGCGACTGTCGCCGGCACTGGTCGCCTTCATCTGCGGTGCGGAGCAGCAGATGGCACTGCAGATAGGCGAGATGACCTGGGCCTCGGACGTCGTCGACCGCGCGGCTCGCTACCTCGGAGAGGCGGGAGACCTCCTCGTGTTCCGCGCTGTGATGCACGCCCACGCGGGCCGGGAAACCGCCGCCGGGCGGGCGCTCGCGCCGGTGCTCTCGGGCGCAGTGGGCTGTCACGGCGTGACGTCCGACATTGTCGGCTGGTTGCTCGCGGCGCATCACGCGGACATGGCCGGGGAGCCGGTGCGTGCCTTCGAAGCGGTGACGCGGGCGCTCGACCTGGCGGCTCCCCGGCAGGCGAAGCGCGACCTGGCGCACGCCCCGGCCGGCGTCGTCCGCCTGCTGATACGCAACCGCGGCCGATTCGGTGCGCACGAGTCCTTCATCGAAGAGGCGCTGGCGTCCGGACAGTCCACGGCCCGCGGCCCAGCGGAACCTGTTCACTCTGGCGACATGCTGACCAGCCGCGAGCTTGACCTCCTCCGGGACCTGCCGTCGCTGCTGTCCTTGGACGACATCGCCCAGGCACACGTGGTGAGCGTCAACACGGTCAAGACCCATCTCAAGGCGGTCTACCGCAAGCTGGGTGTCAACAGCCGGAGGGGCGCCGTCGACCGGGCACGTGAGCTGGGGCTGCTCTAGATGGCTCACCCGCCGCGGGTGAGGCGCGGGCTCGGCGGCCGAGCCACGGTGAATGACGCGGCGCCGCGTGCGAGAGAGTGGGTGGTCGGAATGACATTGGGTCCGGTCGAGGTGCTGGTCTTGGCGTTTCCCGGCGAGCGTGTCGGCTCGGGTGTCGTTGACGCCCTGACCGAGGTTGTCGACAGCGGCGACGTGACGATCCTCGACCTGCTGTTCGTCGCCAGGTCGGCCGGCGGCGAGGTCCGGGTCGTCGAGATCGAGGAGGAGCCCGACGCGTTCGGCTTCGGGACACTCGAGGTGCTTCCGAAGGCGTTGACCAGCGACGACGACGTCGAGCTGATCGCTGACGCGCTCGAACCGGGCACGTCGGCCGCCGTTCTCGTCTACGAGCACGCGTGGGCCCGCCGGATCACGCAAGCGATCGTCGATGCGGGTGGCGAGGTCGCTCTGCATGTCCGCATTCCGCGCGAGACGGTGGACGCCGCGCTGGTCGCGGCCGAACTGCCGGCCTGACACCGAAAGGGGACACCGTGCTCAGACGTATCGGCCGACCGGGCTTGCTC
Organism: Jiangellaceae bacterium; assembly: GCA_050743075.1. Taxonomy (GTDB): domain Bacteria; phylum Actinomycetota; class Actinomycetes; order Jiangellales; family Jiangellaceae; genus JBOGDS01. Next base: position 93,979 of record JBOGDS010000001.1, read on the forward strand.
GGGACCGTCGCGAGGACCGCCGTGATCGCCGGCACCGCCACCATGACGACGAACGCCATCCAACGGGCCGGGAGCCGGCGGCAGGCCGAGCACGAGGCCTACGACCAACAACAAACGGCCGCTCCGCCGTTCCAGCCCACGGCGGGACCACCCGCCGACGACCTGGTCGACAAGCTGGCGCAGCTCGCCCAGCTGCGCGACAGCGGCGCGCTGTCCGGTGCCGAGTTCGAGGCCGCCAAAGCCACGCTGCTCGGCTAGTCGTCACGGGCGGCGCTGATGGGTCAGCCGCTGGCGGGCCGCACCCATCCGCCGCTGCGCGTCTACGCGCAGGCGGCGGCGGTCGTCATCCTGGTCGTCGCGCTCGCTGCGCTGGCGTGGACCGCCCGCGGCATGCTGCTCATGGTGTTCGGTGGCTTCCTGCTCGCGGCCGGCCTCGACCCGATCGTCGCCGCGCTCGAGCGGCGCGGGCTCCGGCGGGGCTTCGCCGTGCTCGGCCTGGTCCTGACGATCATCGTGGGCGTCTTCCTGTTCGCCTGGCTCGCGGTCGGCCCGGCTCTTCGGCAGGCGGCCGAGTTCGTCGGCCAGCTTCCGGAGCTGCTCGATCGGCTGGCGGAGCGGTCCGGTGGCTCGAGTCTGGCGGAGTTCCTTGCCAGCCCGGAGTTCGAGGCCGACGTACGCGGTGCGATCGACGACATCCTGGCGTTCGCCGAGGTGTCCGTCGGCGCGGTCTTCGGCGCGCTCTCCGCCATCGTGAGCGTGGGTTTCGTTGTCTTCACCGTCGGGGCAGTCGCGGTCTACCTCATGCTGGGCCTTCCCCGGATGAGGGCCTTCGCGGCTCGAGCGCTGGCCGCGGAGGACCGTGTCCAGGTGATGGCTGAGGCGTTGCGGCGCATCGGTGGGTACGTGACCGGTCAGCTCGGCGTCTGTGCGTGCGCTGGCATCGCCTCGTCGGTGCTCTTTCTCATCCTCGGCATGCCATATGCAGCCCTTCTCGGCCTGATCGTGGCGGTACTCGACGCCGTGCCGCAGGTAGGGGCGACGCTCGGGGCAATCCTCGCCACCGCGGTGGCCCTCAGCCAGAGTCTGGGCACGGCCATCGTGGTGCTGGTCTTCTTCATCGTGTACCAACAGATCGAGAATCTCGTCATCGCGCCGCGCGTCTTCGCCTCAGCCGTCTCGTTGAGCCCGGTGACGGTGTTCCTCGCCGTGCTGTTCGGCGGGGCGGTCGGCGGCTTCGTCGGGGCGATCGTCGCGTTGCCGGTTGCGGCGGCGCTGAAGGTGGTGTTCCGCTATGCCTTCCGCGACCAGCTCGCGGCGATCGAGAGCCGCTCGGCGCCGGAGGAGCTGGCAGACCCACGATCATGAGACATGTACAGCGGTCCGGCCCGCCCTACCTACCTCGGCGCATACGTGCCGCATCGGCAGATGTGCTCACCGTATGCAGACCGGCGGATTCTGGCGGTTGTCGCAACGCGGACGTCTCGCCAGCGGTTGGTCGACGAGACCGGTTCCAGGGTAGCTATGTGGCCTTGGGGTCGATACTGGGCATCGTGGCGGCTGATGAGGTGCGGCT
>JBOGDS010000002.1:0-81875 GCA_050743075.1 Jiangellaceae bacterium
CTCGTCGTTGGTGATCTCCCGGACCCGCACACCCTCGGCCATCACAGGGCTCCCGGGGGAAGACAGGAACTGACCCCTCCAAGCCTGCGGCCACCCCAACCCCAACCAGCCGACCACACCCGGCGCGTCGCGAAGAGGGCCAAAGTTCAAGGCCGCAGTACTAGCCCGCCATGACCCGTACCCGCGCGGCCACCAGCCGCCGCACGGTCCGCTCCGTCCTCGCCGCCGGCCTCGCCTGCCTGATTTCCGGCCCGGCGCTCGCCGTCGGCGCTCTGCTTCCGACCGCCATGGCTGCCGTCGACCCAGAGGGCCCGACGCAGGGCGACATCGTGAACTGCGCCACCCATGGCTTCACCGAGTCGCAGGGGCACCCGGCGAACCTGCGCAGCACCACCGGCGGATCGGTCGAGAACGACTTCTTCCGGGGTACGTGGGACGACACCACCAACATGCTCGACATCGAGGATCTCGATCCCGCCGACAACGTCGCGGTCGCCGGCGTGATCGTCGACGGCCCACGGCCGGCGGGCGAGCCGAGCGGCTACTTCTACGTCTTCCGCGGCATGCCGACCCTTCAGGGTGACGGCCTGCTCGACATGTACGCGCCCTGGGACGCGGACGGCAACCCGGACGAGAAGGACATGTTCCCGCCGGCAAACCACTGGCTGCTCTGCGCCGTCGAGGTCGACGAGCCAACGACACCGCCGACCTCGCCGACGCCGTCGATCGAGCTGTCGGTTCTGGAGCCGGTTTGCGACAACGACGTGCCGTACCTCGAGTACGAGATCATCGCGCAGGACTTCACCCCAACCGAGGTCACGATCACGTGGGTCAACCCGGTCGGTGACGATGTCGTCTACGAGGACGTCCCGCTCTCCGGACGGGTGCTCTGGGCGGGTGCGGTCGTCGACGAGGACGGCAACCCGCTGGACTGGCCGGGCTGGACCCAACTTCCCGACGGCACCTGGGTCGAGGGCGACGAGTTCGACTGGGTCCGTCCCTCGGTCGAGGTGGTCTTCTCGGTCAATCCCGACGTCAGCGTGACAGTCGACTACCCGCCGTCGTCGCCGGTGTGCAACGCGAACCCGCCCGAGGATGAGCCGACCCCGGCCCCGACACCGACCCCACCGCAGCCGACGTTGCCGGATACCGGAAGCAGTAACGGCTGGCTGGCCGTCGCCGGCATCGGACTGCTCGGCATCGGCGGTGTCCTGCTGGCGGCTGGCCGCCGAGTGGCGCGGTACCAGGACTGAAGCGCGCGGCTGTCGCGCCACGCCGCATCAGGGCCGTCGGGCGGCACCGGTCGTGGCGACGTAGACTCAGGCGCTGGCCGCGGCGAGGGCACGGTTCCGCGGCACCAGGACCCGAGACCGCCGGCGAGGCACAGTGATCCGATTCGACAACGTCACCAAGCTCTACCCGACCCAGGCCTCGGCCGCCCTGCACGAGCTCACGGTCGAGGTCGAGAAGGGTGAGTTCGTCTTCCTCGTGGGTCCGTCCGGTTCGGGCAAGTCGACGTTCCTGCGGCTCGTGCTCAAGGAGGACCGACCCACGTCCGGCCGGATCCAGGTGGCCGGCAAGGACCTGCACCGGCTGTCGAACTGGAAGGTGCCGCACCTGCGCCGCCGCATCGGCACCGTGTTCCAGGACTTCCGGCTGCTGCCCAACAAGACCTTGTTCGAGAACGTCGCCTTCGCGCTCCAGGTCATCGGCAAGTCGCGCCGCCAGATCAACCGCGACGTTCCCGCCGTGCTCGAGCTCGTGGGCCTCGACGGCAAGGAGGACCGCCTGCCCGACCAGCTCTCCGGCGGGGAGCAGCAGCGGGTTGCCATCGCCAGGGCGTTCGTCAACCGGCCGCTGATCCTGCTGGCGGACGAGCCCACCGGCAACCTCGACCCGGCCACCAGCGTCGGCATCATGAAGCTGCTCGACCGGATCAACCGGACGGGTACAACCGTGGTCATGGCCACGCACGACCAGTCGATCGTCGACCAGATGCGCAAGCGGGTCATCGAGCTCGACGGCGGGCACCTGGTCCGCGACCAGTCGCGCGGTGTCTACGGATACACCCGCTAGCCCGCCCACCACGAACTCCCGGACCTGCGAAGAGAGCGATGCGCTTCCACTACGTCTTCTCCGAGATCATGACCGGTCTCCGGCGAAACCTCACCATGACCCTCGCCGTCGTGATCACGGTCGCGATCTCGATGGGCTTCGTCGGCACCGGCCTCCTCGTGCGGGCGCAGGCGGAGACGATGAAGGACTTCTGGTACGACAAGATCGAGATCTCGGTCTTCATGTGCAACGAGTTCGACAGCGGCGCCGGCTGTGCGGGCGGGCAGGTCTCCGAGGAGCAGAAGGCCGCGATCGAGCAGACCCTCCAGACCAATCCGGACGTACGCCAGGTCTTCTACGAGTCGCAGGACGAGGCCTACGGACACTTCCAGGAGCAGTTCGACCCCTCCATCGCCGATACGATCACCGCCGATCAGCTCCAGGAGGCCTACCGGGTCGAGCTACGCAACCCGGAGCGCTTCGAGGGTGTTGTGTCCGCCGTCGCCGGTCTGCCCGGCGTCCATCAGGTCGTCGACCAACGTGAGCTGCTGGAGCCGTTCTTCAGGGTTCTCAACGGCATCCAGGTCGGCGGGTACGTGATCGCCGGGATCATGATCGTCGCTGCGATCCTGCTGATCGCCAACACCATCCGCCTCGCGGCGTTCAGCCGCCGCCGCGAGACCGGGATCATGCGGCTGGTCGGGGCCTCCAACTTCTACATCCAGCTTCCGTTCATCCTCGAAGCGGCGATCGCCGGTGTCATCGGCGCCGTCCTCGCAGTTGGGGGGGTGGTTCTGGTGAAGGCGCTGTTCATCGACGAGATGCTGGCTCCCGCGCTCCGGTTCGTGGCCTGGGTGAACTGGCGCGACACACTGGGCATCACGCCGTGGCTGCTCGCCGGCGGCGTAGTGCTCTCCGCGATTGCGGCGTTCCTGACCTTGCGGCGCTACTTGCGGGTCTGACCACGTCGATGCTTCTCCCACCGGGCGCGATGGCACGCTCAGCCGTGGTTCATGGCACGTCGAAGCGTCGTAATCGTGCCCCACTTGCCGGGATTGTGGAACGCTTCGGCGTGCCATGTGGGCCGTGCGGGCTCATGTAGGTGAGCGCCCGCCAGCTCTACCGCCGGCGGTGCGGTTCCGGTTCGCCCTCGTATGGGCGGTAATCAGGCGGTGACTTCTTCGGCGGAACGTCTCGCCAGGGGAATTCCACGCGTGTACGGTCATGTCTCGTGGTGGTACGCAGGAGGTTCCTGTGACGAGTGTGACCAGCGTGTCGATTCGCGGGCGCATGCTCTCGCTTGCACTCGCGGCCGGGCTGGTCGTTGCCGCCTTGAGCCCTGCCTGGGCCAGCGACCCGGAGGACCGCCGGCGGGTCGTCCAGCAGCGGCTCGAGCAGGCGCAGGCCGAGCTGAACCAGTCGACCGAGGCGCTCGACACAGCCACGCAGTCCTTCCGCGACGCCCAGTCACAGCTGCCCGCGGCCGAGCAAGCTCTTGCGGCTGCCGAGCAGGCGCTCGCAGTCGCCCAGGAGCGGCTCGCCCAGGCACAGGGTGAACTGGCCGCCGCCAAGGTGCAGGACGCGCTGGCAGCCGACCGCCTGGCCGCGGCCGAACAGCGGGTGCTCGAGCAGGTCGCCAAGATCGCCGACATCACCCAGCGGATCGACGGCAAGCGCGCCGACATGAGCCGGGTCGCCGTGCAGGCCTACCAGGGCGGGTCGATGGGCCAGCTGCTCAACCTTGCCACCGTGTTCGAGGCCGAGAACCTGCAGGACTTCACGACCCGGGTCAGCTACGCGAAGTCGGTGCTCAACGCAGAGGACACGGTCCTGACCGGCCTGGAGGGCGACCGGGCCGAGCTCGCCAATGAGCGGGTCAAGCTCGAGAAGCTTCGCGAGGAGGCGCAGCGCCTCCGCGAGGAGGCCGCCCGCCACCTCGAACGCACCAAGCAGCTCGAGGCCGAAGCCGCCACCGCCAAGGCAGACGCCGAGGTGATGGAGGAACAGGCACGCGCCGCGAAGGCCGACGTCGACACCCTGGTCGCCCAGCGGTCCAACGCGGTGACGTCGGCAGAGCAGGCGAGGGCCGATGACGCGTCGCAGTACGCGGCCTTGGAGCGCGAGCGCCGGGCCATCGACGCCGAGATCGCCGAGATCGCCCGACGTGCGCGCGAGCAACGGGAGCGCGAGGAGCGCGAGCGGCAGGCCCGCGCGCGGTCCAGCGGCGGCTCAGGGTCGGCGAGTAGCGGTTCGTCGAGTGGCGGCTCGTCGGGAAGCAATTCCTCGACCGGGCTCCGGTACCCCGTGTCGAACCCGTACATCACGTCCTCCTACGGCATGCGCGTGCACCCGATCACCGGTGTGTACAAGCTGCACGACGGCACCGACTTCCGGGCGTACTGCGGCACCCCGATCCGGGCCGCTGCCTCGGGACGGGTCGTGTGGGCGCGCTACCGCGGCGGGTACGGCAACCAGGTGGCGATCGACCACGGCGTGATCGGCGGCAACGCGCTCATGAGCTCGTACAGCCACCTGTCGCGCTTCACGGCGTCGTCCGGCGAGCGGGTCTCCCGAGGCGAGATCATCGGGTACTCGGGCAGCACCGGCTACTCCACCGCCTGCCATCTGCACTTCATGGTGTACGACGACGGCGTGCGCACCAACCCGATGCGCTTCCTGTAGCCCTCGCAATGAGACCCTTGTCCCATGGCGAGGGAGCGTGGCCGCAAACTGGTGGCTCAGAACCGCAAGGCGCGGCACGACTACCACGTCGAGGATCGGTACGAAGCGGGCCTGGTCCTCACCGGCACCGAGGTGAAGTCGTTGCGGGCTGGCCGTGCGTCGCTGGTCGACGGGTTCGCCGAAGTGCGCGACGGCGAGGTCTGGCTGCGCAACGTGCACATCCCGGAGTACGACCAGGGCACCTGGACCAACCACGAGCCGCGGCGGCCCCGCAAGCTGCTCATGCGTCGCGACGAGATCAGTCGGCTGATCGGCAAGACCCGGGAGAAGGGCCTCACCCTGGTTCCGTTGGCGTTGTACTTCTCCGACGGTTACGCCAAGGTCGAGCTCGCCCTCGCCCGCGGCAAGAAGTCGTACGACAAGCGACACGCGCTGGCCGAGAAGCAGGCCAAGCGCGAGGCCGACCGGGCGGTCGCCCGCGCCCGCCGCGGCGGATAGACCCGGTGCGACGGCTCGGGGCGGCCTGCTGGGCCGTCGCCATGCTCTTCGCCGGCTGCGGTGTCGGCAGCGCACCAGAACCGGCCCCGAAGCCAACACCATCTGCGTCGCCGACACCCTTGGTGGTGCTTCCGCTCACCGGCACTCCCGCCACCGACGGCGTCCCCGACCGGCCGGTGCTTGTCGTCAAGGTGGACAACACGCAGCACGGCCGGCCACAGGTCGGCCTCTCGCAGGCCGACCTGGTCGTCGAGGAGCTGGTCGAAGGCGGGCTGACCCGGCTCGCCGTCATGTTCCACTCGGCGCTGCCAGAGGTGGTGGTGCCGGTCCGGTCGATCAGGACGACCGACGTGGGCATCGTCGCGCCGACCGGCGGGGCACTCGTGGCATCCGGCGGGGCCGGTCGCGTGCTGCGGATCGTCGACCAGGCCGGGATCACCGTGGTGGCCGAGGGAGACCCGGGTCTCTCTCGCGAAGCGTCACGAAGCGCGCCGTACAACGTCGTCCTCGACCCTGCGGCGGCCCTGAACGGCCTGACCGGCCAGGCTCCACCGGCCGTGCCCTACCTGGCCTGGGCGCCGTCGGGCGCGACCCCGCCTGCAGGCACCGTCGCGTCGTCCGTCACCGTCATGTTCTCCGCTGCCCACAGCACCCGGTGGGAGTGGGCCGACGGAGTGTGGCGCCGGCTCGACGAGCTGGCAGCCGAGGGCGACGAGTTCCGTCCGGCGAATGTACTCGTGCTCCGCGTGACGACGCGCGACGCCGGCTACCAGGACCCGGCCGGCAACCCGGTGCCCGAGACGGTGCTGGAGGGATCCGGCGCGGCGACGCTGCTCACCGGTGGCCGCGCCGTCGAGAGCCGGTGGTCCAAGGCGTCGCCGGCCCAACCGTTCGAGCTCAGTGACGCGTCGGGAGCCTCACTCGCCGTGCCACCCGGCCGGACGTGGATCGAACTGGTTCCCGAAGCCGGCTCGGTCGACACCGGCTAGCCCGCCCCGCCGTGGGCCGGCGAGCTCACCGGATGAAGCGGTGCACATCCGGCTCGCCGGCCGTGGCAGCGGCGTCGGCGATCCAGGGGCCGGTGCCCTCGGTCGGGTCGAGCACGTCGGCCTCGAACCACGTGTGCCGGCCCTCCAGGACGGCCTTGGCCAGCCCCTCGTCGATCCCGTCGGTGTTCTGCCAGAGGGCGTCGAAGAGCCGCTCGACCCGCAGCCTCGACTGCCGGCAGAAGACGTCGGCCAGCTCGGCTCCGCGATCGTTGCCCTGCTGCCGGAGCATCTGGGCGCGGACGCAGCTCGCGGCCATCGCGAACAGCTCGGCCCCGACGTCGACCACGCGGGCGAGGAAGCCTTGCTTGCGTTCGAGTGCCGCCTGCCAGCGGACCATGCCGTAGAAGGTCTGCCTCGCGAGCCGCCGCGAGGCACGTTCGACGTAGCGCAGATGTGGCGCGCGCGGGCCGAACTCGGCGTACGACATCGGCAGCTGGCCCTTGCCGGCGACGAGTTGCGGCAGCCACCGTGCGTAGAACCCGCTGGCCATTGCTGCGGCCTTCGCCTTCCCGGACAGGTCGACCTCCGGGTCGACGACGTCGCCTGCGGCCTGCAGGTGAGCGTCGACGGCCTCGCGGGCGATCAGCAGGTGCATGATCTCCGTCGAACCCTCGAAGATCCGGTTGATGCGCAGGTCGCGCAGGATCTGCTCGGCCGGAACGGCCCGCTCGCCGCGGGCACGCAAGGACTCGGCGGTTTCGTAGCCGCGCCCACCACGGATCTGGACCAGCTCGTCGGCGACCAGCCAGGACATCTCACTCGACCACAACTTTGCCAGCGCCGCCTCGATCCGGATGTCGTTGCCACCCGCGTCAGCGAGGTGGGCGGACAGCTCGAGGACGGCCTCCTGCGCGAACGACGTCGCTGCGATGAAGGAGATCTTGTGGGCGACGGCGGCGTGCCGACCGACCGGCCGCCCCCACTGGACCCGCGCCGCCGACCACTCGCGGGCGATCTTCAAGCACCACTTCGACGCTGCCGTGCAGAGCGCCGGGATCGACAACCTCCCGGCGTTGAGCGTGGTGAGGGCGATCTTGAGGCCATCGCCTTCGCGAGCGAGGCGGTTCTCGGCGGGGACACGGACCTTCTCGAAGCGGGTGAGCCCGTTCTCGATCCCCTTCAGGCCCATGAAGGCGTTGCGCCGTTCGACGGTGATGCCGGGGGAGTCCGCCTCGACCACGAAGGCCGTGATGCCGCCCGGGCCGGCGTCGTGCCCGGGGACCCGCGCCATCACGACGAGCAGCTCCGCCACGACGCCATTCGTGGTCCAGAGCTTGAGGCCGTCGATCTCGTATGCGCCGCCGCCGGCGACCGGCGTGGCTGTCGCGGCCAGTCGGGCCGGGTCGGAGCCGACGTCGGGCTCGGTGAGGAGAAACGCGCTGATCGCGCCACCGGCGCAGCGGGGGAGGAACGCGCGCTTCTGCGCATCCGTACCGAAGAGCTTCACCGGTTCCGGCACGCCGATCGACTGGTGCGCCGAGACGAGCGCTCCGACCGACGGGTGCACCGCTCCAAGCAACATGAGCGCACGGTTGTAGCCCACCTGCGAGAGACCGAGACCGCCGTACTCCTGCGGGATCTTCATTCCGAAGACGCCGAGCCTGGCCATGGCCTTGATGTACTCGTCGGGGACCAGCGAGTCCCGCTCGATCACGCTGCCGTCGAGTTCGGCCTCGCACAGGGCGCGCAGTTCGGCGAGGAACGCGTCGGTGCGGGTCTCGTCCTGCGCAGGCTGGCGCGGGTGGGGGTGGACGAGCTCGAGCCGGAACCGGCCCAGGTAGAGCTCCTTGGCGAACGACGGCTGCGTCCACTCGGACTGGCGGGCCGCCTCCGCGACCCGCCGGGCCTGGCGTTCGTCGACGTGTGTGACTGTCGCCATGGCCGTCGCTCCCTCACTTGGCTACTCACAGTGTTACCCATGGGTAGCCAGGAGGGAATCCGGCAGCGGCGACGGCTTCACGGGTTGCCGGGAATCTCCCTGGTTGGGCGGGCGTTTGAACCTGTAGCCTGGACGGGCCGAGCGAGCACGCCAGCCCGTTCAGGCGTTGACAACTCAACATGGGGGTGAACGGTTTCGACTTCGTTCGTCGAACCAGGGGAAGCGGGCCGAGGATGTCGCGTGATCTCGCAAACCAGCGCGGCAAACGTTACAAGTGCCAACGCTAAGCGCACTGACTTCGCTCTCGCCGCCTGAGGCAGAGCACTGAAGTCTGTCGACCCGGGGATGCTTCCGACCCGGTGTTCGGCATCAGCTAGGAGGCTCACCTGCCGGTAAGGTCACGGGACCGGCAGGGACACCTACGTGACTGGGCTCGTCACGGTGAACTCGCCTGCATGATCACCGGAGCCGAGTAGAGGCGGCGCAGGCTGCGCCCGGAGAAGCCCTGGCGAAACGTCGAAGGACCCGGGTTCGATTCCCGGCACCTCCACCAACCACGAAGCCGTCGGTCAGAGCGCTCTGGCCGGCGGCTTCGTCGTCCGGAGGAGGGACGCCAGGATGAGGGGCGACCGGGTCGAGATCGTCATCGATGCTGGGTCGGGGATCCGCACGTATGACGTCGTCGCGACCCGTGCCGGCCGTCGCGTGGAGATCACCCAGGGGCGCGGTGTCGTCGAGGTGACCGAGGTGACGCGGGGCGGTACCCCCGTACGGACAGCCAGGTTCATGGCGTCTCGTGTACTGGCCTTGGTCGAGCATCCCGCCGGCCGTCAGGGAGCAGCCCCCGAACGGGATGCCGATGGCTCCATGGCCGACGGGTGAACGCCACTCCGCTCGCGCACGCTGCGATTGCGCTCTACCGCACTTCAGGGACCGAGGGGCTCTCGCCCAGCCGGGCGGCTCGCAGCGCGAGGTAAGGGCTCTGCGCAAAATAACATGGTTGTAGTTTGCCTACGTTGGTTGGGACGGCTTGGGGGTGCACGGTGTAGTTCCCGTCCCCGTGAAACTCATGCGCCGTGACTAACTCGGCCAGGCGCCTGGAGCTCCTGCGCGAGAACCCCACGCCGCGCTGAACTTCCATGGAAACGGCTCCGGCGGCGACATCGTCGTCCTCACCGGGACGATCGCCGACGCACCCGACGAGCCGCCGGTCGACAAGAACCCGTCCTACCTCGACAAGTACGGCCACTGGATCACCGACGGGTGGCAGACGGCGGAGAACTTCGCCAGCACCTTGTCCGTCCCGCTGCGATTCATATTCAAGTACGCTTCAGCAACCTAGCCGACTTGGCAACGAGCCCGGATTCAGCGATCGAGCATCGCGCGCAGCGCGGGGCCGAGCAGGTCGATCACGTCTCCGCCGGGTTCGTCGGGGGTGGGCAGGCTCTCGACGAAGGAGACCGCGATCAGCTCGTCGACGGCGTCGTCGTGGCCGCACTCGCGCTCGACCACGCCGAACACGGTCCGTACCTCGGTCGCCGGGTCGGCCTCGTCGGAGGTGAACAGCACCCGGTGGCAGGCGACGTCCTCGTCGGACATGTCGTCGGCGACGGGGAAGGACCGGCCGCCGGTGAACAGGTTCACCTCTCGCCGCACGACATCGGCCAGAAACGGGTGCGACAGCACGGCGTCGTGGTAGCCGTCCTTGTGGTCATCGGCGAGGGGACGCAACGCCGGCACGGCATCGACCAGGCGATCGATGAACGAGGCAACCGCAGGGGGCAGGCGCCAGTCGCGTTGCCGGTCCACTGCCGCCCACAGGTTCGGGCCGAGCTGGTCGAGCAGGTCCGCGTCCGGGTCGCCGGGCCAGGGCAGCTGCACCATAAAGGCGTCGTCGATGAGCAGGTCGGTCTCGAAATCCGCGCCGAAGGCCGGTTCCAGCGCCGCCGCGATCGAGGCGATGTCGGCGCGCGCGCCGACGTCCCCGTGCCTGGAGCGTTCGCGAAGGTCCCGGGTGGCCTCGTCGAGGAAGACCCAGGCCAGATCGGGCCCGAGGTCCTCGCCGCGCAGTGACGCGAGGCGCTCCCGCAGGGACGGGACCGCCTCGATCAGGCTCTGGACCAGGGCGTCGGTGGGATCGGCCATCAGGATCCTTTCAAGGCGCGCTCGAGTTCGGCGATCAGCCTATGAGCGTGCAGCCGGTCGGCGCGACTGGCTTGGTCGCGATGGTTGCGAAGCCAGTTCTGCAGAGCCCGGACCGACTTCTGCGCCTTCTCGACGTGCATTTTCCCGTGCGTCGCCCGGCCGGTGCGGATCTCGTTGCGGACGGCGTCCATCGTCGTCCCGTTGCCGATCCGGTCGCTCCGGCCCGTGCCTCGCCACAGGTCGTCGACGATGCGGCGCAATTTCCAGTGCCGAACGGCGGGCTTGGGCGGGGCCGGCAGCTGCGGCATGTCCGGGACGGGGTCGCTGCCGGAGCTGCCAGACCGCGATGGGCGGGACGGTCGCGACGGCGGCTGTGAGCCAACCGCCTGCGAGAGCAGGATGCCTGACACGCCGAGCGCGCTGGTGACGACGAAGCCTGTGGTGATCGTGGGTACGAGGACGGTGGCGCCGCCCGCGACCGCCACCAACCCGAACGGCGGGAAGAACACGACGGCGGCCAGCATCAGGGCGAATCCGCCCACCAGCAGCAGGTCGCTCAGCGCGTCCAACACGTGAAAGCTGTTGACCACTCGCTCGTCGGCTGCCATCCCGGACAGCCACGAGATCACGCCGAGACTGCCTGCAGCGCAGGCGCCGGCGGCGATGGCGATCCGGAACCCGATCCGCCCGACCAGGTCGCCATCGGCCGTTCGTGCGGCCCCCGGCAGGCTTCGCGTCACCACGATCAGCTGCCAGGTCAGCCAGATGACACCGACGACCATCAACGCGGCGACGACAGGGAACAACCAGCCCGCGGCAAGCGTGTCCTGGACTCCTGCGGCCGACGGAATCGTCCCGACACCGAAATAGATCAGCGGCGGGACGAACAGCACCGCCCAGGCAACGAGCGGCCAGTAGCGCCGCAACCACGCCGCGCCGCCCTCGCCGGCGGGCTGGGCAGCACCCATCAGGTCTCGCACACCGCGGCCCGCCCAGGCGTCCCGGGTGTCAGTTGCCGCGATCTGGTCGTGAACGTGGCGGACCTGATCGGTCAGCGGCGTGGAGGCCTGCCGCGGATGGTCGGCCTCGTACAGGGCAGCCCGCCGGAGCCGCGCCTAGCGCCACGCGATGAACGTCGTCCACGGTGGCCGGATTGCCGCATACCGGGCGAGGGCAGCGAGATCTGCGGAGTGTCGGTCGCCCAGGAGCAGATGCACGTGCTCAGCCTTGCCAGGTCGTAAGGTGCGAAGGTCGAACCAGACAGCGACGCCCAGGGCGAGCACCGGCCACAGCCACCGCAGCGGCTCCGCGGCCACGAACGGGGCGGCGAGCACGTCACCGAACGTGCTGTAGGCCAGCAGGCTGATGTTGAAGTTGTACGCCGCGTGGTCCCCGCCGACGAGCAGAACCGGGATCACGCCAACGAACCTGGCGGGCCCGCGCTCGCGTAGCAGCCACCCGACACCGAGCCCCGCAGCTGCGCTCCAGACCAGGTGGTGAAAGGTGTCCGGACCGCTGGGCAAGAAGAGATCACTGCTGCTGATCGGCTGCGGAAGCCAGGATCCGAGCGTGGCCCCGAAATCTGGAACGTACGGCGGGCTCAGGCTCGGGAAGATCCACCCGCCTGGGACCTCCAACGCCGCCCCGGCGCGACGACCGAACCGCATCAGCGCTTCAAGGAGGCCGAAGCCGGCTCCCGCAGCCGCGCCGAGCAGCAGGTAGTCGGTCAGACCCCACTGCAGCCGGGTGCGCACGTGGAGCCCGACGAGGAGCAACGGGGCGACCTTGACGGCTTCCTCGATGAACGGGTCGAGGGTGTAGCCGGCAACCTCGACGACGTGGCCCAGCTGGGCGTCGCTCAGCGCGGCGACGCTGCGCGTGTAGGCCAGCTGCAGCGCGACGGCGGCGGGGCCGCAGAAGTACAGGCCGACGCCGACGGCTAGCAGCAGCGTGCCGCCGCCGACGGTTCGCGTCGCCGACCCCAGGACCGCCAGCTGGAAGACGCCGTAGCAGGCCGCGACGCTCAGCGCCATCGCCAGCACGCGCGGCCTCCGATCTGCGACATCGATCGACGGAGATCAACCTATGACCCAACGGAGTGACGGGCAGGGCAGGTGGGCAGTACCTAGAACATCATGATCATGTACTTCATTTCGTCACTCCCTTCACTTCGGCACCCGGGGGGCTCTCACGACTGGGTCGGAGCGGCCGCATCGTTCTCGACATCCGGTTGAGAGAACCCGTCGTCCGACGATGCCGGCAACGGCTCGAATCGCACCCAAGGCGACACGCCTTGGACGCTGCCTCGGCCTGATCCGGTCGGATTCGCTCCTTCCTCGCGCCCATGGCTCGCCCCGTTGCCGGCTCGGTCGCTCGTCGCCTGCAGTGCCGTCAGGCAGGATGGGCCACTATGACCGCTTCTGACGATCTCCGTGCCATCGCCGACGAGTACTGGGAAGCGAAGCTCGAGGCCAGCCCGCTGCTCGCGTCCTTCCTCGGCGACCACCGCTACGACGACCGCGCCGACGACGTCTCGGCCGAGAGCGAGCAGCGACTGCGCAGCCGCTGGGTCGAGCTTCGCGACAAGACCGCCGCCGTCGCGACCGGCAGCCTGGGCGAGACCGACCAGGTGACCCGCGACCTGCTGATCGACGAGCTCGACGACAACATGCGCATGACCGACATCCGGCGGATGGAGCTGACCTCGGACCAGATGCAGGGTGCCCACGCCGACCTGCTGATCACGGCCGGCCAGCTTCAGGCGCCCGAGACGGAGCACGCCCGGATGGCGGTGACCCGGATCGCCGAGATGGCCCGGATGCTCGACCAGGCGGCGCAGCGCTACCGAGAAGGGCTCGCCGCGGGACGCACACCGGCGCGCGTCAACGTCGACCGGTCGGCCAATCAGGTGGCCGGCTACCTGGACTCCCCGCTGGACGCCGACCCGTTCGTGAGTCTCGCCGGACCACCGGACTGGGACGGCGCCGAGCAGTGGCGGGCGCAGATGGCCGATGCCGTCCGCGATGTCTTGCGCCCGGCGTTCGCGCGTTACCGCGACGTGCTCACCGGCGAGCTCGAGCCGGCGGCGCGGCCCGACGACCGCCCGGGCCTGTGCCACCTCGCCGACGGGGATGAGCTCTACCAGGCCCTCGTCCAGCACCACACCGGGCTGCCGCTCACGGCCGCCGAGCTGCACGAGATCGGCCTGCAGGAGGCCACCAAGAAGCTGCCCGCGGAGTTCGCCGAGGTCGGCAGCAGGGCCTTCGGCACCGCGGACGTCAAAGCGATCTTCACCAAGCTGCTGGACGACCCCGACCTGCGCTACCGCGACGGCGACGAGATCCTCGTCCATGCGCAGCGCTGCCTGGAGACGGCGACCGCCGCGATCGGCGACTGGTTCGGAATCCTCCCGCAGGCACCGTGCGTGCTCACCCCGGTGCCCGTCTACCTGGCCGCCGACCTGCCGCCCGCGTACTACACGCCGCCGACGCCCGACGGCAGTCGGCCGGGGGAGTACCACGTGAACCTGCACGAGCCGACCGACCGCGGCCGCTCATCGACCGCATCCATCGCCTTCCACGAGGCCATCCCCGGCCACCACCTACAGCTGGCGATCGCGACCGAGCGTACCGACCTGCCGTCGTTCCGCCGGATGTCGTGGGGTCACACCGCCTTCGTCGAGGGATGGGCTCTCTACACCGAGCGGCTCGCCGACGAGATGGGCCTGTACGAGACCGAGCTGGACCGCCTCGGCATGCTCTCGTCCGACGGTTGGCGCGCCGGCCGGCTGGTCGTCGACACCGGCCTGCACGCGATGGGCTGGACCCGGCAGCAGGCGATCGACTTCCTGGTCGAGCACATGCCGGTCGACCTGGACACGATCACCGTCGAGGTCGACCGCTACATCGGCATGCCCGGCCAGGCACTTGCGTACAAGGTCGGCCAGCGAGAGATCCTCCGGCTACGTGCCGACGCCCGGTCCACGTTGGGTGAACGCTTCGACATCACGGGATTCCACGACGCTGTGCTCGGAGCCGCGACGATCAGCCTGCCGGTCCTGCGACGGCGGATCGCCGCCTGGGTGGCCGCCATCTGATCCTGGGCGGGCAGGCAAGTGTGATCCAGGTCACGGAGTGCGCTCCGATCGACGTGGGGCACGTCACCCATACGGGCGGAACGCCGCGATTCAGACGAACCGTTCAACGCTCTGGCCCTACCCGTGCTGACGGGCGGGGCTTGTGTTCGGGGGCAGGTGCGCTTCCCGGCGCACCATCCATGTCCCCGACCCACGGATTCGCATGCTCTCGCACAAGACCCGAGTCCGGCTGGCCGGTGTGGTCGCGCTCGCCGCCGCCGTCACGACGATCGGCGTTCTTCCGGCCCCCGCTGGGCTGTCGACCGCTGCCGTGGACCCGACGAGGCTGACCGACGCGGCCCGTGCTGCCGACGCCGCCAAGGCGGCGCTCGCTCGCGCCAGTGCATCGGCGGCGACCGTCGGACAGGCGGTCGCCTCAGCCGAGGCCGCGCTGACCACCGCCAGTGATGCGCTGGTCGCCGCCCGGAACCACACGACCCAGCTGGGCGACCGGGTCGAGGAAGCCACGTCCGAACGGTTGTTCGCTGAACGCGACGGCGGCCTGCTCGACGTCGCCGAGGGGGCGACGGACGCGGCTACCGGCGACAGCGACTCGGCTCTGATCTCCGCAGCCGGCACCGCCGTCACCGCAGGGCTTGCAGGCGTCGTCGGTCCCGTCATCAGCGCCCTGAACCCGCTCGCCGATGCCGTGGAGGAGCAGGTCGCCGACGCCGACCAGGCTGCCGCCGACGCGCAGGACCGGGAAGAGGAGGAGCGGGCGGCACAGGCCGAGGCGGTGCAGATGCAGCGGGACGCAGCCACCAAGGTCTGGGACGCCGAGGGGCTGCTCGATGCGGCCGAGGCGGCCCTGGTCACGGCCGAGCAGCAGGAGGAGGACGCGGGCGCACGCAGCGCGACGGCCGCAGAGGCGGCTGCTGCGTTCGCCGACTCCTTGGGTATCCACGGGCGTCTCGTCCGGCCGGCCACGGGCGCGGTCAGCAGTCCGTACGGCATGCGTACCCATCCGATCACCGGCGCGCACAGGCTGCATTCGGGTACCGACTTCCAGTACGGCAACGGACGGGCGTACGCAGCGGCGGGCGGGACGGTCGCCAGCGTCGTCCGAGACTCCGGGTACGGAAACATGGTCACGATCGCCCACGGGGACGGGATCACGACGCGTTACGCCCACCTGGCCGGCCCCGGCGTCCGCGCCGGGGACAAGGTGGCGGCCGGACAGGTGGTCGGCCAGATCGGCTCGACCGGCCTGTCCACCGGGCCGCACCTGCACTTCGAGGTCCAGGTAGGCGGCCAGTTCCAGGACTCGGGAACCTGGCTCGCCCGCTGACATTCCGCACCGGCCCGGTACCGTGGGCTTCCCTGCTGGAGAAGGAGCCGGGTCCGCCGGGAGCCGGGCGAGCGTGATGTACGACTGGGTCTGGCTGCTGACCGATTACGGCCGGAGCGACGGCTTCGTCGCCGCCTGCCATGGCGTGATCGCTCGAAGCGCCCCGGCCGTTCGTATCGGCGACATCACCCACGACGTACCGGCGTTCGACGTTCGCCATGGCGCGGCTGTCCTGGCACAGACGGTCCCCTACCTGCCACCGGCGGTGATCGTCGCCGTGGTCGACCCCGGGGTGGGTACGGCCCGGCGGCCGGTCGCCGTCGCGGCCGGTGACTCGGTCCTCCTGGGCCCGGACAACGGGTTGCTGCCCTGGGCCCTCGACGCGCTGGGCGGCGGCTCTGCCGCGGTCGAGCTCTCACGGACCACGCTGCCTGCCGTGCACACCTTCGACGGGCGGGACCTGTTCGCGCCGGTCGCCGCACGGTTGGCTTCCGGAGCCCCGATCGACGCTGTCGGAACGCCGCTGGGCACGGACGAGCTCGTCCGGTTGTCTGCGCCACGCGTCGACGTCGGCCCCGGTCTGCTCGCCACCGAGGTACTCACCGTCGACCGCTTCGGCAACATCCAGCTCGCCGCGACAGCCTCCGACCTCGCTGTGGCTGGCCTGGAGCGCGAACGTCTGACCGTGGTCGCCGGGGACCGCTCCCACCGGGTGACCGTCGGTAGGACGTTCGCCGACGCACCAGCAGGTGAGCTCGTCCTCATCGTCGACTCCGCGGGTCACCTGGCCCTTGCCGTCAACCGCGGCCACGCCGCCGCGGCGCTCGGCCTCCGACCACGCGACGACGTGACACTGAAACGCTGAGCCGTGGATCGAGCAGCCTTACGTGTCGTGAGCGCCTTGGTGGACGGCGGCGTAGATGCGGTCGCGCAGCGTGTTCAGCTCGGTGCCGGTGAGGGTGCGGTCCATCGGACGCACGACGACCCGAAGCAGGACATTGTCCTGTCCGGGCCGCATGCCGAGCCGCCTGCGGGCGGCGGGCGGGACGTCGCGGTACATCGTCGTCGTCAGGATCCGAACCTCCTCGACCAGGTCGGCGTCCTCGCCGAGGGCGTCGCGAACCCGGTCGCCGACCGTCTCGTCGTCGGCCCCCGACTCGACCGCCACCGAGATGTCTCGCCGCGCCGGCGGCAGGGCCGACACGGCCCGGTACGGCGCGAGGTCGAGCATCTGCCTGGCAACCCGCAGGTCGTCGGATCGGAGCAGCCGGATGTCCGGGATGCCCTTGCGGAGCATGAGCATCCGGTCCAGCCCCATCCCGAGCGCGAGCCCGCTCCAGCGGCGCGGGTCCAAGCCTGCCCTGGCCAGAACGTGTGGTGCGGCGAGCCCGCATTCGGCCACCTCGACCGGCCGGCCGCCGTCGACGACGTCGACCTGACGGCCGCCGACCGTGTACGGGTGCTGCGAGGCTGCCCAACGCCACTGCCCGCCCGGTAGCAGCGACGCGACCAGCCGGTCGACCATGGCGGCGAGATCAGGCTCGTCCAGCGGTCGACCACCGGCGCGGATCACCCAGAGGTCGAGCTGCTGTGGCGTGCCCGTGTGCAGCCGGTCGATCGCGTCGCGTCGGTAGCAGATGCCCGGTGCCGCGATGAGGACGTCGCCGGGAGGATCCGGCTCGGCGGCGAGTCGGAGCAGTGCCGGGGGGATGGCCGCGGAGGTCTGAGTGCGCAAGGCGCGGGTGTCGCTGACGTAACGCGTGTAGCGGGCGTCGCGCGCGACGGCGTCGGGAGCGTAGCCGAGGCGGTCGTAGTTGTCCTCCGCGGCGACGACCGGTCCGGTGCGGATCAAGCGCACGTCGCCAACCTGGGTGGCCGCGACGGCATCGACGACGAGGAGTTGCAACGCGTGTGATCCCTGCGACGGATCGGTGAGGTCCCGGGTCGACAGAGCGGACGCGAGAGCGTCCGGTGCACGAGTGGAGGCGGACATGACCGGTGCCTTTCGGGGGGTGGCGCTGACGGGGGAAGGGCCCCCGGCCGGTCGTCCGTGCTGACGTGGGTGGAGGGTCAGGCGTGCAGGCCCTCCGGGCGGCGGACGTTCGCCGGCCGGGGGCAGCCAAACCACTGACCTGTCATGCGTTCAGGGTAGCGCCGGTCCTGGCCGCTCGTCGAAGTCGAATCCGCCCGGCCGGCCGGCCCGGTCGGCCAGCAGCCCGGCCAAGGTCGCGACGGCGATCTCGGGCGGTGTCCGCGAGCCGATGTTCAGGCCGATCGGCCGGTGCACCCGGTCGATCTCGGTCTGCGGCACGCCGAGGTGCTGCAAGGCAGCCCCGTGTGGGCCGGGGTGGCGTGGCGATCCCATGATGCCGATCCAGCGGGCCGGATGGGCGAGCACGTCCTTCAACACGCCACCGAGCTCGCGACGGTTGTGGTCGGTGACGACGACGTCGGTGGCGGCGTCGATGCCGGCCGCGGCGACGTCGGTGGCCACCAGGTCTGCTGCCGGCGACGCATCCGCGCCGGCCGGCTCGAGCAGCACCGTCGTGTACCCGAGGTGGCGGCCGAAGTGGAGCAAGTGATCCGCGACCGCCGAGGCGAAGACGACAACGAGCCGTCGCGGTTCGGTGCCGTCGGCCGGCGCGTCACCGTGCGCGACCGCACAGGCCGGATCGTCGACGATGCTCCTCACGCCGTCACCGTAACGTCTCCAGCACGAACCCCGGCTCGGGGTGGTCACGACCGTGGCGCGGGTGTGAGGCTCTATGACATGCCCCGCCGGTTGGCGTCGCCCGTGGTGGCGGCCTTGCTGGTGGCCGTCGCGCTGGGACTGCTCGCCGTGGTGACGGACCTCGCCGGTCCGATCGGGTTCAGGGACCCGGTCATCGGCATCGAGCTTCCGTTCGACGGAATCGGCGGGTCGGACAGCGACAGCGGTCGGGGGGAAGGCGGGGACACCGGGGCCCTCGAGGGTCTGCCCGCCGACTGGGTCGTGACATTCGCGTTCCTCGTGGCAAGCGTGCTGGCTGCGCTCGTCGTGCGGTCCGTCCTGCGCGCGCCGGTCGGGGAACCGGCGGACGTCGCCGTCTACGACGACGAGCTACTCGTGGGTGAGCTTCGCGAGGCGGCCGACGAGGGCGCGGCGCGGCTTGCGGCCGCGGCACGTGGACAGGCCGGCGACGCCGTGGTGGCGTGCTGGATGGCGCTGGAGGATGCGGCGAGTGCCTGTGGCACCCCGCGGGGTGCCGCTCAGACCCCGACGGAGTTCACGGTGGACCTGCTCGCCCGGTACGACGCGGACGCCGATGCGGTGAACGGGCTGCTCCGCCTGTACCAGCAGGCGCGGTTCGGGTTGGCGCCCGTGGCGGACTCCGCGGCCCGCGAGGCGAGAGCGGCGCTGCAGAGGATCGCAGCGACGCTGACCGCAGCCAGGCCAGCGGCGGTCGTCGCCTCGCTGTCGTCAGGAGCCGGGCAGTGAGCCGGAGAGTGCCACGCGTGGTGTGGCCGCCGGTTGCGGGTGGCGCGGCGGCGACGGTCGGGTGGCTGGCCGGGGTGCGGCCGGAGAGCCTGCCGGTCGTGGGGGTTGCCGTCGCCGGCCTTGTCGCGGCCGCCGTGTGGTGGGGCCGACCCGAGCCGTGGGCGTGGCCCGACCCGGTGGGTTGGCGTGCAGTGTCCGGCGGCTGGTACCAGGTGCGCCGCCTCACCACGACCATCGAGCAGGCGGGGGAGGACCCGTCCCGGTTCGACGTCATGCTGCGGCCGCGCCTGCAAGAGCTTGCCCATGCCCGCCTGACGGATCTCGGCGTCGGCTGGGGGGAACAGGGTGCGCGGGACCGCCTCGGCGCCGACCTGCACGACGTGCTCGACGCGCCCGGCCACTGGCCGCCGGCCCGCGGCGGCCTGCCTCGCTCTCCTGCCGGTCTGGTGACGCTGGTGCTCGACCGGCTCGGACAAGGGACGGAACCCGGCCATGGAGAGGGCGCCGATGAGCGGACCTGACCTGACGACGACCCGCCCGGCACCTCCCGTCAGCGCCATCGCCGAGGCAGGTCATGCCGTGCTCGACGGAGTGGGCCAGGTCCTGGTGGGCCAGCGCGAGCCGCTGCGCCTGGCGCTGGCCGCGGTTCTGGCCGGCGGCCACGTCCTGCTGGAGGACGTTCCCGGGCTGGGAAAGACGTTGGCCGCGCGCAGCCTGGCGGCGGCCGTTGGCCTGGATTTCCGCCGGCTCCAGTGCACTCCGGATCTCCTTCCGGCCGACGTCACGGGTTCGTACGTCTACGATCAGGGGCGCGCCGACTTCGTCTTCCATCCCGGCCCGATCTTCACCGGCCTGTTGTTGGCCGACGAGATCAACCGGACGCCGCCGAAGACCCAGTCCGCTCTGCTGGAGGCGATGCAGGAACGCCAGGTCACCGTGGAGGGCCACACCCGGGCGCTGGCGGCACCGTTTCACGTGCTCGCAACGTCGAACCCGATCGAGTACGAGGGCACGTATCCGCTGCCCGAGGCCCAGCTCGACCGTTTTCTGCTGCGGCTGCGGTTCGGCTACCCCGACCGCGACGAGGAGACGACGGTCCTGCGGCGCCGGATCGCCCGTCGGCGGGAGGAGGCCGAACTGGCGGCTGTGGTCTCGGCGGACCGGCTGGCCGAGCTGCAGTCCGGAGTCGAAGCGGTCGACGCAGATGACGACGTGATGGCGTACTGCGTCGACCTGGCGGCGTCGACCCGGGGGCACCGCCTGGTGGAGGTGGGCGCGTCGCCGCGCGGTTCGCTCGCGCTGGTGCTGGTGGCCAGGGCGCTGGCCGTACTCGACGGTCGCAGCTACGTGCTGCCCGAGGACGTCAAGTCCTGCGCCCCGGCGGCGCTGGCGCACCGGCTGACCCTCCGGCCGGAGGCGTGGGCCCGTGGTGTCAGCGGCGTCGAGGTGGTCACCGAACTGCTCGATGCGGTGCCGACGCCGTCGACGGCCAGGGCGTCGAGACCGGTCAGGTGACCCCGTTGGCCGGCTTCGAGAACGCGGAGGACCGGGTCCGGTGGGGGACGACGTGGGCGCTGCGGCGTGCGGTCATGCTCCTGGCGTTCCTGCTCGGCGGCGCTGTCCTTGCCGGCAGCACCGAGCTGGTGGTGCTGGCGTTGCCGCTGGCTATCGGCACGGCGCTGGCCTGGATTACGAGCCAGCCGTCGGCCCGGCGCTCGAGCCGTCCGGCGGCAACCGTGCTCGCGCCGGTCGTGACGGACCAGGGAACGACCATCCCGATCCGCGTGGAGTTGCGCGGCGTCGACGCCGCCCAGGCCGTTGCGGTGCGGGTGCCCGACGCGGAACGCGGTCCGCACGGTCGTACTGTCGTCGTCGCGGCCGGCGCTGCACGTGACGTCGCGGTGTCGGTGCCCGTGCCCGGCTGGGGCACGATCGTGCTGGCGCGGCCCGACCTGCAGGCGTACGGCCCGGACGGCCTGTTCTCGTTCGGACCGGTGGTCGGGCCCAGGGCACGCTGCCGGGTGCTTCCAACCATGGCGGCGATCCCGGTGGGGCCGCTGCCCCCGCGCGCGATCAGCATGGTGGGTTCCCACCACACCCGGCGGCCGGGGGAGGGCTCCGAGCTGATCGACGTGCGCGAGTTCCGCCCCGGTGACCGGCTTCGGCGCATCGACTGGCGGGTCAGCGCCCGGCGCGGAACGCTCCACGTCCGGCGCACCGCGGTCGACGCCGATGCCGACATCGTGCTCTGCCTCGACACCCGGATGAACCTGGGCGTCGACGTCGAGACGTGGCCGGACGGCGACGGTGACCACGAGGGTCCTCAACGCAGCCTGGACCAGGCCGTCGGCGCCGTCGTGTCGCTGGCCGGCGCCTACCTGTGGCTGGGTGACCGGGTGGGCGTGGTGAACCTGTCGGATCCTCGCCGCGGGGTGGCGCCGGGCGCAGGACGCCGCCAGCTGACCCGCATCCGGTGGCAGCTCGCCGACCTCGTGACCGACTCGCAGGCGCGCCGGGTCCTGTTGCGGACGGGGGCCGTGCCGTCGGGTGCGGTCGTCATCGTGCTGTCGACATTCATGGACGCGCCGATCGTCGAACTGGTGTCGTCGCTGTATCACCGCGGCGGTGACGTGCTGGCCGTGGACGTGCTGCCCGGCCCCCTGCGCCGGACCGGCAACGCGGCGGCCCGGGCAGCGGGGCTGGTGATGGCCGAGCGGCGACAGCGTCTCGCCGATCTGCAGCGTCGTGGGGTGCTCGTCACGCGCTGGGACCCTGCGCTGGTCGCGGTGCTCCTCCGCCGGCGGCAGCAAGGGCGGAGAGCGTCGTGACCGCCGAGGTGAGCGGCCTGGGGCTGCGGGCTCTGCTGGGCGCCGTCGCGTTCGCGGTGCTGGCGGTGGGTGGCCTAGGGACCGGGGTCGACGTCTCCGGGTCGCCTCTGATGCTGGTGGGGCTGTTGCTGGCCATCGCGGCGTGCCTATACCCGGATACCGGCGTGGTGTTCCTGTACTGCGTCGTCGCGGTGCTCCTCGTCGTCCTGAGTGACGTCGAGGTCGGGCTGCGGCTCGCGCTGGCAGCAGCACTGCTGCACGCGGTGCACGTGCTCGCCGGGCTGGCGGCCGCTGTCCCCGTCCGGGCCCGCGTGGAGGTCGAGGCGCTCGCTCCGTCGTGGCGGCGGTGGGTGCTGGCACAGGTCGCGGCCCTACCGGTCGTGCTCGTCATCGCCGTCGTCACCGGCTGAGCCGGACGCGGCGAGCTCGACCGCGGTCGGTGGGTCGGCACCGCGGCGGCCGCAGGTGATGGCCGCTGCCGCGACAGCGCGCTCGATGACCGCGCGCAGGACACCCTCGTCGCACCGGCACAGCCGCTCGCGCGCTCCGTCGCCCAGCAGGCCACGCTCCCCCAGGGTCACGATGAGGCCTGCGGTGAACGCGTCGCCGGCGCCGACGGTGTCGACCACGTCGACCCGGCGTGCGGGCACGTCGACCCGCGCGCCACCACCGGTCAACGCCAGCGCTCCGTTCGCGCCGCGCGTGACGACGACGAGTGCTGGGCCGCGTGCGAGCCAGTCCTGCGCGACCCGCTCGACGCTCTCGCCGTCGGCAACGAACGTCAGGTCGTCCTCGCTTGCCTTCACGACGTCGGCGGATCGAATCTGCCCCTCGAGGCGTGCCCGGGCGTCGCGCGCCGTCTCGAGCCCAGGCCGCAGGTTGGGGTCGAGCACCACGGCGACGGCTCCTCGTCGGTGCTCGCGGCGCATCAAGGCGGTGAGAGCGGCCGACCCTGGCCCGATCGCCAGCGCGAGGGATCCGGTGCACAGGGCGACCGTGTCGGCCGGCAGAGGGGTGGGCAGCTCCTCGTCGGTCCAGCCCCAGTCGGCGGTGCCGTCGACGTAGAAGTCGTAGGTGGCCTGGCCGACGTCGTCGAGCGACACGACGGCGAGCGACGCCGGAGCGGCCGTCACCACCGCGTATGCGAGCCCGACGCCGTTCGCGCCGAGGTGCTCGCGGATCAGCCGTCCGAAGTATCCGGTGCCGTGGCGGGCGAGGAACTCGGTCGGCGTACCCAGCCGGGCGAGCCCGACCGCCACGTTGGCCGGCGAGCCGCCTGGAACGGCGCGGAACAGTCCGTCCTCGCCGGCCACCAGGTCGACCAGCGCCTCTCCGGCGACGACGATCACAGACGACACGCTAGACGCGGCGTACCACGCGGCGGCGGGGAGTGGCACGATCACTCACGACTGCCTGACCGAAGGAGCCGCCCACCGTGGCAAGCGTTCCCAGCGTGTCCTATTCGATCACCGTGCGGCTCGAGGTCCCGGCCGGAGGGACGGCCGTCAGCCAGCTCACGGCCGCGGTCGAGAAGGCCGGAGGGTTGGTCACGGGCCTCGATGTGACGGGATCGGGACACGACCGGATCCGCGTCGACGTCACGTGTGCCGCGACGTCGACCGCACATGCCGACGAACTCGTGGACGCGCTGCGAACGGTCGACGGCGTCGTGATCGGCAAGATCAGCGACCGGACCTTCCTCATGCATCTCGGTGGAAAGCTGGAGATCAACTCCAAGGTGCCGATCCGCAACCGCGACGACCTTTCGCTGGTCTACACGCCGGGTGTTGCACGGATCTGCCAGGCGATTGCCGACAATCCCGAGGACGCGCGCCGGTTGACGATCAAGCGCAACACGGTCGCGGTGGTGACCGACGGCTCGGCCGTGCTCGGCCTGGGCAACCTGGGCGCGATGGCGGCGCTGCCGGTGATGGAGGGCAAGGCCGCGCTCTTCAAGCGGTTCGCTGACATCGACGCGTTCCCGATCTGCCTGGACACGCAGGACACAGATCAGATCGTGTCCATCGTGCAGGCCATCGCGCCGGTGTTCGCCGGGATCAACTTGGAGGACATCTCGGCGCCGCGGTGCTTCGAGGTCGAGGCGCGGCTACGCGAGCTGCTCGACATCCCGGTGTTCCACGACGACCAGCACGGCACCGCCATCGTCGTGCTGGGTGCGCTCTACAACGCACTGAAGGTCGTCGGCAAGGACATCGGGGCGATCACGGTGACGATGGCCGGCGCGGGGGCGGCGGGCCGGGCGATCGCCGCGCTCCTGCGCGAGGCCGGAGTCGCCGACATCGTCGCCGCCGACCGTCAAGGCGTCATTCACGCCGGCCGCGAAGATCTGCACGGCGCTGCCGTGTGGTTCACCGAGTACACCAATCCGCGCGGTATCACCGGCACGCTGCGCGACGCTCTCGCGGGTGCCGATGTCTTCGTCGGCGTCTCCGGGCCGAACATCCTCACCGGCGACGACATCGCGACCATGGCTGACCGGTCCATCGTCTTCGCGTTGGCCAACCCCGATCCTGAGGTCGATCCGGTTCAGGCGGCCGCCCATGCCCGGGTGGTGGCGACCGGACGCAGCGACTATCCCAACCAGATCAACAACGTGCTGGCGTTCCCGGGCGTCTTCCGTGGGTTGCTCGACGCACACAGCCGGAGCATCACCACCGAGATGCTGCTCGCCGCAGCCCGGGCGCTGGCGGAGACGGTGAGCGACGAGGAACTCAACCCCGCGTACATCGTCCCGAGCGTGTTCCATCCCGGGGTCACGGAGACCGTGGCGGCTGCCGTCCGCCGCAGCGTCGAGGAGGTCCGCCATCACCTCGAGGAGACCGGCGAGATCCCGGCCCAGCCGGTCTGACCGCCGAGTCGGAGCCGTCGGCGCCGACAGCATGGCCGGCGACGCGATCGTCGACGGAGCGCCCGCATAGGGTCGAGGGCATGTCTCGATCCGGCGGATACCTCCGCTTCCCCTCCGTTCGGGGCGACACCGTTGCCTTCGTCGCCGAAGACGACGTCTGGCTCGGCCATGCCGGCGGCGGCCGGGCCTGGCGGCTGACCGCCGACCGGGCCCCGGTGGCTCACACGCGGCTGTCGCCGGGCGGAGACCGAGTCGCCTACACGAGCCGGCGCGATGGCGCGCCGGAGGTGCACGTCGTGGACACCGACGGCGGGCCACCGCGCAGGCTTACCTACTGGGGTTCGGATTTCACCCGGACAATCGGCTGGAGCGAGGACGGCCACGTACTCGCTGCCTCGGCCGTCGGCGAGCCGTTCCGCAGCCGCACCTGGGCCTACGCCGTACCGCCGGATGGAGGTCCGGCGCAGCGCCTGCCGTACGGGCCGGTCAACGCGGTGGCCGGGCCCGGGCCTGGCGGCGCGTGGGTCGTCGGTGCGCACGGGAACCGGCGTGGTGCCGCCGCGTGGAAGCGCTATCGCGGCGGGACCGCCGGCCAGCTCTGGGTCGACCCGGACGGTACCGGTACGTTCAGCCGCTTGTTGCCCGACCTCGGCGGGCAACTGGAGGACCCGGCATGGATCGGCGAGCGGATCGTGTTCCTGTCAGACCACGAGGGCTACGGAAACGTCTACTCGTGCCTCGCCGACGGAACCGACCTCGAACGGCACTCCGATCACGGCGACTTCTACGCGCGGGCGGCCCACTCGGACGGCCGTCGCGTCGTGTACCAGAGCGTCGGCGAGATCTGGCTGCTCGACGATCTCGATGCCACCACGCGGCCGCGTCGCCTGGACGTCGTCCTCGGCGGGTCGGGGACCGGGCTGTCCCGGTACGCGGTCAATGCGGCCGATCACATCGCGTCGGTGGCCCCCGACCGGACCGGGCGGTCCAGCGCGATCGAGGTCCGCGGCAGCGTGCACTGGGTGGCACACCGCGACGGCCCCGCACGCCGGCTCGCCGGAGCACCGGGCGTTCGGCACCGCCTGCCCCGCGTGCTGGGCGGCGTGCCGGCACCGGCCGCCGACGGAGACAGCGTGCGGACACCCGGTGCTGGCGGCGACCGCGGGACCACGGCCGGTGTCCACAGCTCCCTCGAAGCCACCGACGCCGCACGCGTCGTCGTTGTCACTGATGCGGACGGCGACGACGCGCTGGAGATCGTCGCCGTCGACGGCGGCGCGGAGACCCGGCGCGTCGCCGGGGGCAGGCTCGGCCGCGTTCTCGACCTGGAGGCGTCACCGGACGGGCGGCTGGTCGCAGCCGCGAGCCATGACGGGCGGGTGCTGCTGGTCGACGTCGAGTCCGGTGGCGTCCGCGAGGTCGACTCCAGCAGCGACGGTGACGCGAGCGGGCTGACCTTCTCGCCGGACTCGCGCTGGTTGGCCTGGTCGCACCCGGGCCCGGAACCGCTGCGGCAGATCCGGCTGGCCCGCGTCGACGGCGGCGACGTGATCGAAGCGACGCCCTTGCGGTTCACCGACACCGAACCGGTCTTCACCCTGGACGGCAAACACCTGGCGTTCCTGTCGGTGCGGACGTTCGACCCGGTCTACGACGCGTTCGTGTTCGACCTTTCCTTTCTCGCGGGCACCCGGCCGTACCTGCTGCCGCTGGCCCAGCGCACGCCTACGCCGTTCGATCCGAGCCCGCAGGGCAGGCCGATGTCACCCGATGAGGCCAGACCACCGGATGCCGACAAGCAGGCGGGCGCCGGCCCGCCCGAGGTCACCGTGGACGCCGAGGGAATCAGCGAGCGGCTCGTGCCGCTGCCCGTGCCGGCCGGCAACTACTCGTCGTTGCGCGCCGCGGCCGGCGGGCTGCTGTGGCTGCTCAACCCGCTGATCGGCGTACTCGGTGACGCTCTGCCGAAGCCCGGAGACAAGCCGCGGTCGGCGATACACCGCTATGACCTCGGGGCGCTGCGGCTGTTCACCCTGGCCGACCGGGTGGACGCCTTCGAGGTCAGCGGCGACGGGCGATGGCTGCTCGTGCGCGACGAGTCGGCGCTGCGCGTCATTCCGGCGGATCACAAGGTGCCCGACGGCGAGGAGGGCGCCGCCGAACGGGTCGAGGTCGACCTCGACCGGATCCGGGCAGAGATCGATCCGATGGCCGAGTGGCAGCAGATGTACGCCGAGGCCGGCCGGCTCATGCGCGACCACTTCTGGATCCCCGACATGGGTGGAGTGGACTGGGCGGCGGTGCTGCAGCGGTACCGGCCGGTGCTGGCCCGGGTCGGCACGCGTGACGACCTCTCAGAGCTGCTCTGGGAGGTGCAGGGCGAGCTCGGCTCGTCCCACGCATACGAGATGCCGCCGGAGCGAGAGGTGGAGAGCAGCCGCCGGCTCGGGCTGCTCGGTGCCGACCTCGCTCCTGACGCAGACGGCGTGTGGCGGGTCACTCGGGTGGTGCCTGGCGAGTCGTCGGCACCGGCGGCGCGCTCGCCGCTGGCCGCGCCGGGCGTCGCAGTCCAGCCCGGCGACGCGATCCTGGCCGTCGGCGGGCGAGCCGTGGACCCGGTGGCCGGTCCAGCCGCACTCCTCGTCGGCGCCGCCGATGTCCCGGTCGAGCTCACCGTCGCATCCGCGGACGGGTCCGAGCAGCGGAACGTGGTCGTCGTGCCGCTGCCAAGCGAGATGCCGCTGCGCTACCAGGACTGGGTGGCACGTCGGCGCGCCGCCGTACATGCCGCGTCAGGGGGCCAGGCCGGGTACCTGCACATCCCGGACATGGTGGCCAACGGCTGGGCGCAGCTGCACCGCGATCTGCGCGTGGAGGTGGCGCGGGACTGCCTGGTCGTCGACGTACGCGACAACAACGGCGGGCACGTGTCGTCCCTCGTCCTGGAGAAGCTGGCCCGTACCGTGCAGGGCTGGGCCACGGTGCGGCACATGCGGCCCCTGCCGTATCCCGAGGACGCCCCGCGGGGACCGCTCGTGGCGGTCACGAACGAACAGGCCGGCTCGGACGGGGACATCGTCACCGCGATGATCCGCCAGCTGGGTCTCGGCCCGGTCCTCGGCACGCGAACCTGGGGCGGCGTGATCGGCATTGACATGCGGTACCGGCTCGTCGACGGGACGCAGGTCACCCAGCCGCGATACGCATTCTGGTTCGCCCACGCCGGGTGGGGTGTGGAGAACTACGGAGTCGACCCCGACATCGAGGTTCCGTTCCCGCCGCAGGACTGGGCGGCCGGCTCGGATCCGCAACTGGACGCCGCCGTCGCCCTCGTGCTCGAGCGGCTGGCCGAGGGCTCTACTGCCAGGCCGCCCGACATCGCAGACCGGCCGGACCGAGCGGCTCCGACCCTTCCGCCGCGTCGCTGAGCCAAGCCCGGGGTCAGGTCGCCGTGACGAGCCACGAGCGGCGGGGCGACTAGGCGAGGTAAGCCAAACCTAAGTAGGATGCGGTTGCCCGTGGCTACAGACGTTCCTCAGGAGTCCCTCCGATGCGTGCTCGCCGGCTGTTCGCCGTGACCTTGATGACATTGACCCTCGCGCTCGCCGCCTGCGGCGGTGGCGAGGGCGACGACGGCCTCGACGAGTCGAACCTCGTCGTCTACTCGGGGCGGCAGGAGTCGCTGGTTCAGCCGATCATCGACGACTTCGAGGAGGAAACCGGCATCGAGGTCTCGGTCCGGTACGGCAACACGGCACAACTGGCCGCCCAGATCATCGAGGAGGGCGACCGAACGCCGGCAGACGTCTACTTCTCCCAGGACGGCGGCGCCCTGGGCGCCCTGGCCAAGGAAGGCATGCTGGCCGAGCTGCCCGCCGGCCTTCTCGACGTCGTCGACCCCAGGTACCGCGCCGACGACGGCACCTGGATCGGCACTAGCGGCCGGGCTCGCGTGATCGTCTACGACGCCGACCAACTCACCGAGGACGAGGTCCCCGACAGCGTGTTCGAGCTGACCGACCCGCGGTGGAACGGCGAGGTCGGCATCTCGCCGAGCAACGCGTCGTTCGAGGCGTTCGTGACCGCGATGCGGGTGCTCGAAGGCGAGGGCGCCGCCCGCGAGTGGCTCGAGGGCATGGTGGCCAACGACGTGCAGATCTTCGACAACAACGTGCTCATCCTCAACGCGGCCGAGGACGGCGTCGTCGAGCTCGGCCTGATCAACCATTACTACTGGTACGAACAGGTGGCCGAGGAGGGTCTCGACGCCGTGCCGGCGAGGCTGAAGTTCCTCGCCGGCGGCGACCCCGGCGCGCTGGTCAACGTCGCCGGTGTCGGCGTGCTGGCGGCCACCGACCGCGAGGACGAGGCGGTCCGGTTCGCGGAGTATCTGCTGGGTGAGAACGCGCAGACCTTCTTCGCCGAGGACACCAAGGAGTACCCGCTCCTGGAGGGCATCCCCACCGCCGCCGACCTCCCCCCGCTGGAGTCGCTGCAGACCCCGGACATCGACCTGTCCGACCTCGACACTCTCGAAGTGACCTTGCGGATGATCGAGGAGGCCGGACTGACCTGATGGCCGCCCCATCCGCCGAGCTCCGCCGAGCCCCTGACGACGTTCAGAACGGACGCCGGTGGAGAAGGCGCCCGACGGCACCCGTCAGCGCCCGCCGCGTGCCGGCGGTCCTCCTCGTGCCTTCGCTGGTCGCGGCCGGCGTGGCGCTGCTGCCGCTGGTCTACCTGGCCGTTCGAGCCCTCGACGGCGGGGTCGCGCAGCTGGCCGAGACGCTGTGGCGGGAGCGAACGCTCCAGCTCACCGTCCGCAGCCTGGGGCTGGCAGCCGTCGTCACGGCGGCATCGCTCGTCGTCGGCATCTCACTGGCCTGGCTGACGACCCGGACCCGACTGCCCGGCCGCCGGGCCTGGGCGGTCGTCGCCGCACTCCCGCTGGCGGTGCCGTCCTACGTCGCTGCGTACGCCTGGGTAGCGACGTTCCCGCGGATCTCGCCGTTCCTGGGCTCGGTGCTGGTGCTGACGTTGTGCTGCTACCCGTACGTGTTCCTGACCGTGGCAGCAACACTGGGACGCACCGACCCGGCGCTGGAGGAGGTGGCGCGTTCGCTGGGCAAGGGACGGCTGGCCACGTTCTTCGCGGTGACCCTTCGCCAGGTCCGCCCGGCGGCGGCGGTCGGTGGGTTGCTCGTCGCCCTCTACGTGCTGTCCGACTTCGGCGCGGTGGCCATCCTTCGCTACGACGTCTTCACCCGGGTGATCTACACGTCCTACCGGTCGAGCTTCGACGGCACCGCGGCAGCGGCGCTCGGCCTGGTACTCGTTCTGGTCACCCTGGTCGTCGTGTGGGCGGAGGGGCGTAGCCGTGGTCGGGCGGCCCAGGCCCGGATCGGCTCCGGCGCGGCTCGGGCCCACCGGCAGGTCGCCCTGGGCCGGCTCGGTACTGCGGCCGGACTCAGCTGGGCGGCCCTTGTGGCCGGGTTGGCTCTCGGGTTCCCCTTGGGCAGCCTCACCTACTGGCTGACCCAGCGGTCGGCCGACCTGGATCTCCCCGCACTGGGCAGTGCCGCGGTCTCGACGGTGACCGTCTCGGGCCTCGGTGCCCTGGTGACGACGGTGCTCGCCATTCCGGTGGGCGTCATGGCGGCCCGGTACCGGTCGCGCGCCGTGCGGGCGGTGGAACAGGCGTCGTACGCCGGACACGCCCTGCCGGGCATCGTCGTTGCCCTGGCACTGGTGTTCTTCGGCGTGCGCTACGCCTATCCGATCTACCAGCAGACGCCGCTGCTCGTGCTCGCCTACGCCGTGCTGTTCCTGCCGGCAGCGGTCGGAGCGGTGCGCGCGTCGGTGGCCCAGTCGCCGCCCGTGCTCGAAGAGGTCGCGCGATCACTCGGGCGCAGCCCGGGGAGGGTGCTGCGCGACGTCACGCTCCCACTCGCGGGTCCCGGTGTCGCGGCCGGCGCGGCTCTGGTGTTCCTGACCTGCATGAAAGAGCTTCCGGCGACCTTGTTGCTCCGGCCGACCGGCCTCGAGACGCTGGCCACCGAGCTGTGGGCAGAGACCGAGGTGGGCGCATACGCTGCCGCCGCGCCGTACGCGACGCTGCTGGTGCTGCTCGCGGCTCTGCCCACCTTCGTTCTAGGGCACCGCCGCCGGTCGGCGACACTGGAGGGACCGGGAGGTACGTCGTGAGTGAGCTGGTCGTCCGCGGGCTGCAGAAGTCGTTCGCCGACGTACCCGTGCTCGACGGGCTCGACCTCGCCGTTCCCGGCGGTGCGGTCGCCGCCGTGCTCGGGCCGTCCGGCTGCGGCAAGACCACCCTGCTGCGGATCGTGGCGGGGTTCGAGGCGGCGGACGGCGGCACGGTCGCGCTGGACGGCAAGGTCGTGGCCGGGCCCGGTGTCCACGTCCCTCCGGAGCGGCGGCGCGTTGGCGTGGTGCCACAGGAGGGTGCGTTGTTTCCGCACCTCACCGTGGCGGGCAACGTGGGCTTCGGGCTTCCTCACTCGGCGCGGCAGGCCGGCCGCGTCGACGGGCTGCTGGATCTGATCGGCCTGGCCGGCTATGGCCGGCGGATGCCGGCCGAGCTCTCGGGCGGTCAGCAGCAGCGAGTCGCCCTGGCCCGCGCGCTGGCTCCGGACCCGGCCCTGGTTCTGCTCGACGAGCCGTTCAGCGCGCTGGACAGCGGGCTGCGGGCGGCCGTCCGCGAGGACGTCCGGGCCGCCCTGCGCGCCGCGGGCGCCACTGCCGTCCTGGTCACCCACGACCAGGAGGAGGCGCTGTCGATGGCGGACCTGGTCGCGGTCATGTCGGGCGGCCGGATTGCGCAGGCCGCAACGCCGGGTGAGCTCTACGCAGCGCCGTCCGATCTCGGCGTAGCCACCTTCGTGGGCGACGCCGTCGTCCTCGACGTGGTCGCGACTGCCGACGGGGCTGACAGCCCGCTCGGCCGGTTGACGCTGCGGGACACCGGTGTGCGCGGGCCGGGCCGAGCCGTTGTACGGCCGGAACAGGTCGTGATCGGAGCATCCAACGGGGGTGTCGTCGGTACCGTCACGGCGACGGTCTTCTACGGACACGACGCGCTCGTACGTCTCACCGTCCCGGCGGCCGGCGGCACTGTCGCGGTGTCCGCACGCTGCCAAGGGGTGCCCGCAGGCGTCGACATCGGCGGCTCGGTGGGCCTTCGGGTCGTCGGCCCGGTGACGTTCTTCCCCATGCCGTGAGGTGGGCGTGAGGGCGCGGCTGCTCTTCTGCCTGGCGGTCCTGACGCAGGTCGCCGTGCTCTATGCACCCGGCACCGGCGCGACGCCGGCGGTATCGCACCTGGACAAGCTCGTCCACGCCGCCGTCTTCGCGGCGGTCATCTGGACCGGCCGCCGAGCGGGCCTTCCGTTGCCGGCGCTCGTCGCGATCTTTGCCGCGCATGTCGTGGCGAGCGAGATCGTGCAGCACCTGCTGTTGGACGAGCGTGGCGGCGACCCTGCCGATGTCCTCGCCGACCTGGTCGGCGTGGGCCTGGGCGCGACTCTGCCCAGGACACGGCTTGGCCACGACGGTGCCGCGAGCGGCGGTACACGGGGCAGCATGGGGACATGAGCGACGACCTCTTCACCGGGCGGCTGCTCGTCGCGACGCCGGCCCTTCGGGACCCGAACTTCGCACGGTCGGTGGTCTATGTGCTCTTGCATGAGCCGGACGGTGCACTGGGCGTCGTCGTCAACCGGCCGACGTCGATGCCCGTCACCGACATCCTGCCGAGCTGGCAGCCGGTGGTCACCGAGCCCGGCGTTGTCTTCCAGGGCGGTCCGGTCAGCCTGGACAGCGCGCTTGGGCTCGTCGCCATGGTCGACGGCAACGAGCCCCTCGGCGTACGGCGCGTCAGCGGCCGGGTCGGAGTCGTCGACCTGGACGCGCCACCGGAGGTCGTGCAACCGGGCGTCGTGGCGATGAGGGTGTTCGCGGGCTACGCGGGGTGGTCTCCCGACCAGCTCGAGAGCGAGATCGACGAGGGGTCCTGGTACGTCGTCGACGCCCATCCCGAGGACGCCTTCCGGGGCGATGTCGATGTCCTCTGGCAGACCGTGCTCCGGCGCCAGGACGGCCTGCTTGCCATGATGGCGACGTTCCCGCCCGACCCGTCGCTCAACTAGCCGTGCCGATGTCAGCCCTCGTTGCCGCCCTGGCTGTCGCCGCCGGACCGGAGCGTGTTCCAGATCTGGGGCTGCTGTTACCGTGCTGCGATGCACAGGCTGGGTGATCAATGAAGGCTGCGGTCTGCGTGAGGTACGGGCCTCCCGAGGTGGTGCGGATCAGGGAGGTGCCCGAGCCGGTGCCGGCGGGCGGCGAGGTGCTGGTGAAGGTCTTCGCGGCGACAGTCAACTCCGGCGACGCCCGGCTGCGGGCGCTGCGCGTCCCACGCGGGATGAGCCTGCTGGTGCGGCTGAACGTTGGCGTCATCAAACCGAGGCAGCCCGTCTTCGGTTTCGATGTGGCTGGGCGGGTCGAGGCGGTGGGTGCGGCGGTCACCAGCTTCCGGCCGGGCGACCGGGTGGTTGCGTCGCGGAGATTCGATCTGGGCTGCCACGCCGAACTGGTCACTGTTGACGAACACGGGGTGATCGCCAGGATCCCCGAGAACCTGAGTTACCGGGATGCCGTGTCCCTCTGGTTTGGTGGCGCGACGGCGCTCCACTTCCTCCGGGTGGGGAGGCTCGCCTCCGGTGAGACGGTGCTGATCAATGGCGCCTCCGGTGCGGTCGGCACCATGGCGGTGCAACTCGCCAAGCACCGCGGCGCCGAGGTGACCGCCGTGTGCAGCGGCGCCAACGCGGACCTGGTCCGGGGTCTTGGGGCCGACCACGTCATCGACTATACGGCGGAGGACTTCACCCGCACTGGGCGCCGCTATGACGTGATCATGGACAATCACGGCAACGCGCCCTACGCGCGGGTCAAGGGTTCGCTGGAGCCCGGTGGCCGTCTCCTGGCGGTCATCGGCGATCTGTGGCAGATGCTGGCCGCGGCGCGGCGGAAGGCCGTGGTAGGCGACACCGCCTCGATGAACGCCGCGGACTGTCGAACCCTCATGTCGCTGGCTGAGCGGGGAGAACTGAAGCCGGTGATCGACTCGGTGCTGCCGTTCACGCAGATCGTCGACGCGCATCGCCGGGTCGACAGCGGCCACAAGGTCGGAAGCGTCGTGCTCACGTTGGGGCAGGACGGCTGAACCATACGCACTCGATCGGCATCAGCATGCCGAGCAAGCTGCATCGCCTCGCCGGGCGGGCCGTGGGTGTCAGCCCTCGTCGCCGCCCTGGCCGTCCCCGCCGGACCGGAGCGAGTCCCAGATCTTCTTACAGTCCGGGCAGACGGGGTACCGCTGCGGGTCTCGGCTGGGCACCCAGACCTTGCCGCACAGGGCGATGACCGGTGTGCCATTCACCATCGCGTCGGTGAGCTTGTCCTTCGGAACGTAGTGAGAGAAGCGCTCGTGGTCGCCGTCGTCGGTGCTGGGGCGGGTGCGGGTGTCCTTGACGGTCTCGGCGCCGGGGCTGAGCTGGGTGGTCACGGCGCCCAGTGTACGGAGGTGGAATGGCCGGCGCGGCGTGTTGGTTTGACTAGCTCGTGACGGGGGCACCGGTGCTGGAGGGCGCGACCAGCGTTCTCGATCCCCGGTTGCGGCGGCTGACCGTCGGCATCGTGGCCACGGTCGCGTTCATCGCGTTCGAGGCCATGGCGGTCGGGACGGCGATGCCGAAGGCGGTTCCGGCGCTGGATGGCATGCCGCTCTACGCGCTCGCCTTCTCCGGCTACTTCACGACCAGCCTGTTCGGGATGGTCCTGGCGGGTGAAATCTGCGACCGGCGCGGCCCCAAGCTGCCGCTGATCGCGGGTGCCGCCTCGTTCACGGCGGGCCTGCTGCTGGCAGGCGCGGCGCAGTCGATGTGGCCGTTCGTCGTCGGGCGGGCCGTGCAGGGTCTCGGCGGCG
This sequence comes from Jiangellaceae bacterium, assembly GCA_050743075.1. Taxonomy (GTDB): domain Bacteria; phylum Actinomycetota; class Actinomycetes; order Jiangellales; family Jiangellaceae; genus JBOGDS01. Next base: position 34,910 of record JBOGDS010000002.1, read on the forward strand.
GCATCGTCATCGTCGCTCTGTACGTACTGATGGGACGCGCCTACGACGACGCGCTGCGACCCCGCATGTTCGCGGCCGTCTCCGCCGCCTGGGTCGTCCCTTCGATCGTGGGTCCGCTGATCGCCGGTGCCGTGGCCGACCACCTCAGCTGGCGGTTGGTGTTCCTCGGCATCGCGCCCCTGGTCGTCGTCCCGGTGTTGATCGCGTTGCCGTCCGTGACGGCCTACGACGGCCCGCCGCCCGCGGGGCCGACCCTGCGGCGTGGCCGCAAGCGGCTCGCGCTGGCGGCAGCGGTCGGCATGGGCCTGCTCCAGCTGGCCGGTGTCCGGGCCGACGCCGTCGCCGTCGGATTCGTGGTGGTCGCACTCGCACTGCTGGTGCCGAGCCTGCCGCGGCTGCTGCCACCGGGCACGCTGCGGTTCAAGCGGGGTCTGCCCACCGTCGTCGCGATGCGCGGTGTGCTCGCCGGAGCGTTCTTCGGCGCCGAGGCGTTCATCCCCATCATGCTGGTGCAGGAGCGCGGGCTGTCGACGACCCTCGCCGGGCTCGCCCTGACTGGTGGCGCGCTGGGCTGGTCGACGGGCTCGTGGTACCAGGGGCGTCCGAACATGCGGACGCCGCGCTACCGGCTGGTGCGGGGAGGCGCAGCGCTGGTGGCCGCCGGTATCGCCGGGATGGGCCTCGTGCTCGTCCCAGCTGTTCCGGTCGTCGTCGCCGGCCTGGCCTGGGTCGTCGGCGCGATGGGCATGGGCTTGGCGATGGCCAGCGTCGGCGTGCTGCTCTTCGAGCTCTCGCCGGTGAAGGACCACGGCGCCAACTCGGCCTCGCTCCAGCTGGCGGACTCGATTTTCTCGATCGTCTTCATCGTGTTGGCGGGCGTGATCTTCGGCTCGACGCACGATGCTGCCCGTGAGCCGGAGACGAGCCCAGCTGTCTATGCGACGATCCTCGCCATCATGGTCGCGCTGGCCCTGTTCGGTGCGTGGGCAGCCGGTCGGGTGCGCCGCCCGCGGGAATCGCCGGCGTAGCCGCGTCGTTGCACGTCAAGGACCTTTTGACGAGGAGTAGACGACACCGTGGCCACCTTGACCATGAATAGCGAGAACCACGACGACACCGTGACCGACGGCATCGTCCTGATCGACTTCTGGGCGGCGTGGTGCGGCCCGTGCCTTCGGTTCGCTCCCGTCTTCGAGAAGGCGTCCGAGCGACATGCCGACGTGACGTTTGCGAAGGTGGACACCGAAGACCAGCGGGCGCTGTCGGCGATGTACGGCATCACGTCCATTCCCACTCTGGTGGCCTACCGCGACGGCATCCCGGTGTTCAGCCAGCCTGGCGCGCTGCCCGAGGCTGTGCTCGAGGACCTGATCGGGCAGGTACGCGCGCTCGACATGGACGAGGTCCGCACGACGTACGAGCAGCAGCTGGCCGAGCGCAACGCCTCCACCGCATGATCATGTCGACTCTGCCTCCTCACAGGGCGGCGAGTCGACATGATCACGGGATCGATCGGGCTCGTGGCGGCGGAGACCGTCACCGACGCAGCGTCACGATGTGATGCAGGGCGGCACGTCGCTGTGGACGACCGTGAACCTCTCAACCTCATCGGTCTCAGGAATCGTGAAGTGCACCCGTGCCGGGCACCCTGGCTCGCTGGCCGATCCGAACGAGATCGGCACCGGCTGATCCGGCACAACCACCATCGACGAAGGGGAGACCACCAGCCACCCCGACGTCGTTGTGGCGAGGATCTCCATGGGCTCTGCCGACTCGGTTGTGATCCAGACCGTCGCCTGCCTGCGAACCATGGTGAGGCTGTCGCACTCGTTGGCCAGCACGGGGTCGCAGTAGATGACGATGAGGTCGGGTGACGGCGGTGGCTCAGGGGTTGATGGCGGTGGCTGCGTCGTTTCGGGCCCGGGCGAGGTCGGTGGCGGCGTCGCGCTCGGTGCTGGCGTCGTCATCGGGCTCGGCGACGGCGCGCTCGCGGTTGGCGCGGGCGTCGGTGTTGGCGTCGCGCTCGGTGCTGGCGACGGGGTGAGGGTGAGGGCGGCATCGGTCGTCCCACCGATCAGCGCCATGCCGCCGACCATCAGGGCCGCGACGCCAGCGGCCGCGACCGCGGGTGCCCGCCACCCGAAGATCATCCGCGGCATGTCGAGCGGGTTCGGGAAGCCGTCACGGTTGAAGCGGCCGGCCCGCTTGGCGATCTCGGCGTGGTAGGAGACGAGCTCGACCTCGCCGTACGCACCGAGCACGCGCTCGCGCAGCGCAGGGGGCGCGACCAGCATCGGAGTCGCGCCGAGAAGCGCGGCCGCGCTGACGTCGCGCCGCTTTCGCTCCGTACAACCTGTGCATGACTCGATGTGCCGTGCGACTCGCTTGCGCAGCAGCACGGTCATCGCACCGTCCCACCCGGCGAGCAACCCGTCGAGCGTGACGCAGTCGCGGCGCCCGGTGCGCGCAACGATCAGCGCGGCAAGGGCTCGCTCCAGCTGCTGGCGCGCTGTGGAGAGCACGGCGGCGGCAAGGTTCGTGGAGACGCCCATCGCGGCGGCAAGCTCGGGTCCGTCAAGACGATGCCGCAGGGACAGGTCGAGGACCTCGCGCTCGCGGGGGTTCAGACCATCGGCGGCGGTCCAGACGAGGGTGGTCAGCTCCTCCTGCCGAACGTCCGAGTCGAGGTCGACGGTCTCGTCGGTCACGGCGCCCACGCCCTCGAGGGCCGCCTCGTCCAATGCCGTGGTGCGGCCACGGACTCGTACGATCCGCAGGCACTCGTTGCGGGCGATCGCGTAGAGCCATGACCGGAGCCGATCGTCCCCGCGCAACTGGCCGATGCGCTCGGCGGCGATGACGAACGTGTCCTGCACGGCATCGGCCGCGGCATCCCGGTCGCGCAGCATGGAAGCGCAGTAGGTGAACAGCCGGTCCGCATAGGCGCGGTAGGCCTCGGCGAGCCCCGCCGGGTCCTTGGCACGCATCGAGGCCGCGATCGCGGCGTCGTCCACGGTTGGGACCCTAGACGGTATGGGGGTTGATGGCTGGGGCCTCGCGCACATGTGACCGTGGGTTGCCGACGCAGGGTGGTCCTGGCCGGTAGAGCCACAGATGTGGGAGGCCCCAGTGATGAGTCAGCGTACGAGTGCCGGCTTTGATGTTCATGCGCGTTCGGTGGTCGGCTGCGCGATCGATGGGCAGACCGGCGAGATTCGCCGCCGGAGGATGACGCCGGATCACAGCGAGGTTCTGGCGTGGATCAGGTCGCTGCCGGGTGCGGTGCAGGTTGTCTACGAGGCAGGGCCGACGGGGTTCGGGTTGGCCCGGTTCTTGCTTTCCGCGGGGATCGCGTGTGTGGTCGCGGCGCCATCGAAGCTGCAGCGCCCGAGCGGGGACCGGGTCAAGACCGATGCCCGTGATGCGCTGCACCTGGCGCGATTGCTGCACCTGGGTGAGATCACCGCTGTCACCGTCCCGACGGTCGAGCAGGAGGCGGCCCGGGATCTGGTACGTGCCCGCGAGGATGTGCGCGGGGATCTGATGTCGGCGCGGCACCGACTGTCGAAACTGCTGCTGCGGCAGGGAATCGTCTACTACGGCGGCAAGGCATGGACCGGGGTGCACGACACGTGGCTGCGTCAGCAGCACTTCGAGTTGGCTGGGTTGCAGGTGGCCTACGACACCGCCTACGAGACGATGCTGATGACCTTGGCCCGCCGCGACCGCCTCGACGCCGCGATCGCGACGATGGCCGTCGACAGCCCATTCACCCCGGTGGCCACCCGGCTCGGATGTCTGCGCGGAATCTCGACGTTGACAGCCTTCGGGCTCGCGGTCGAGATCGGTGATTGGCAGCGGCTGTCCGGGCGCACGATCGGCGCCTATCTCGGGATGGTGCCCACCGAGCACTCTTCGGGCCAGAGTCGTTCCCAAGGCGGGCTCACCAAGACCGGCAACGGGCACGCCCGTCGGCTGCTGATCGAGGCCGCCTGGCATCACCGTCCGCCCTACCGCGCTCCCGGCGCGGACCTGCGCAGGCGATGGGAACGCGCACCGGCAGCGGCCAGCGCTCGAGGTCATGCCGGCAACCGGCGACTGCACGCTCGCTGGCAGGCCTTCACCGCCCGCAACAAGACGCCGGTGATCGCCAACGCCGCGATCGCCCGCGAGCTGGCGGGGTGGTGCTGGTCACTGGCCGTTCTCGACGACGAGCCGCGCTAACCCGCCGGCCGGCCACAAACGTCCGTCCGGTGATCACTGGCGGTGACGGCAGCGTTGGGAGCAACCCGCGGCACGCCCTATGAGCAATCCCCAGCCCCCGGCTGGCGATCACGCTCGATCTCTAGACCCGCGGCACCGCTCCGGCCGAACAGCCCGTCCTGCGGTAACCAACCCGCGCATATCAGAGTGACCACGCGTCGACACCGACACGCCCGCCGCCGCCAGACCCGGACGGACCAGAAGCGGCGCCCCCTACGACGGTGGGGGACGCCGCTTCACCCTGCCCACTTGACAAACTGACCCACATATCAGGGCGTTCTCCTGCCGGTCGCACGGGTCGCCGCTCATCAGTTCTCCCCGTTGGGCACGCCGGCGGGACCTGGCCGCCCCTCTCCGGCCAGGTCCCGCGGAGGGTCTCGGTCATCTACGGCGGCGCACGACGGCGTAGGTGAGTCCGCCACCAGCCGCCAGGCCCAGGCCGGCGGCCACGACCGCGAGCAGCGCGCCATTGCCGGATGTCGGTTGCTCGGGAAGGTCAATGACCGGTGCAACGATCGCGTCGTCTTGCGCAGCGCTGTCGTCATCGCTCTCGCTCGTCGGGACGAATCCGGCAGGGTCAGTCGGGCCGTGGTGGCCACCCGACGGCTGCTGTGGCTCCGGCTCCTCCGCAGGCGGGTCGACCGGCTCTTCCGGCGGCTCCTCGGTCTCCTCGTCGTCAAGGCAGATCGGCGGGCAGACAAACTCGACGATCAGAGGCTCGTCAGGGACGCAGTCCTCGGGGTCGGGCTCGAAGCAGAGCTCGAGGTTCGGAAGAGGTTCGACGGGTTCGGGCTCCGCCTCGATGGCGTGGGCGGTGCCGCCGGCGAGCATGGCGGCCGTGAACAGACTGACGATCACGACTGCAAGGCGGGTCAGGGTGCTGCGCATGATCTCTCCTCGGATCGGTGCGACGGGTTCGGCCCGCCGCTTCTCACCAGCTGAGAGATCGAAGCCCGCGCGTTCCCAACGACTTTCCGAGGAATTTCGTGACCCACGCCCTCCCCGTGATCATGAAGGATTCGGGGGGCCATACCACCATGAACCCTTCATGATCACGGGGATACGATCGGCGGCGTGGCGGCGGAGACCTCGCAGACCCTCGACCGGGGGCTGCGGCTGCTGACCCTGCTGGCGGACGCCTCCGGTGGTGTGACCGTCACCGAGGCCGCGTCCTGCTTGGGCGTCAACCGGACAGTGGTCTACCGGCTCGCGGCCACGCTCGAAGAGCACAGCTTGATCCGGCGCTCGGACGACGGACGACTGTCGCTCGGATTCGCTGTGCTGTCGCTGGCGGCCAGGGTGCACCCGCTGCTGCGCCACGCGGCGTTGCCGGCACTCCGTGCACTGGCGGAGGACGTCGGCGCGACTGCCCACCTGACCATCGTGGACGGCGCCGAAGCGTTGGCGGTCGCCGTCGTCGAGCCGACGTGGACAGACTTCCACGTTGCCTACCGGGTCGGGTCGCGCCATGACCTGCGGCGGGGCGCAGCGGGGCGGGCCATCCTCGGTGGGCGGGCGGGCGACCCGTCCTGTGTCTCCAGTGAAGGCGAGTTGCAGCCCGGAGCGCAGGGAGTGGCGGCACCGCTGATCGGCGTGCACAGCGTGGAGGCGAGCGTCGGGGTCGTGGCCCTGACCGGGCTGGACGTCGACAGCGTCGGTCCGCGAGTGGTCGCTGCTGCGGCCGAGGTCGCGCGTCGGCTCGGCTGAGCAGGCTCAGCTGATCGTGACCATGACTTCCTCGGAGATGAGGAAGTCGCCCTCGATCGTGGCGACGACGCGCCACACGTGCTCGCCTTCACGGCCGGACTGCACGTACGTCGAGAAGGTGCCGTCCGCAGCGGTCTCCGCGGTGATCGGTGCCCGGTCCCCGCCCGGAAAAGTCTCGAAGTCCCCGCCGTCGACGCTCCGTTCGACGGTCAACGTCACCCCCGCGACGGGTGGCTGCAGGGTCCCGGCGAGATCGATCCGCTCGCCCGAGGCGACCGCGGTCTGAGCTGAGGTCAGCGAGATCTCGTTCTGCGGCGACGGGCTCTCCGACGGGCTCCCGCTGGGGGCGCCGAGGGGTGGGTTCTGCGTCGTGGGCGCCGCCTCCGGGTCACCACCCGCCGCGGCGCCCGCGATCGCCCCGCCGGCGAAGCCGACGACGGCGGCCAGGACGAGGGCGCCGACAGCGGCGCCGGGCGTGGCATGAGTGGACATCGCCGTACATTCAACCGGCCCGACCCCCACCGTCCGCAAGGGGGTGCCGCTGCGATGTGTGCGCAGCGGCGCTGACCAGTGGGAGCACCCGCAGTGGTACGACGGTCGAGAGTGCGATCAGGGTCGACGTGCGCAAGATGTCCGCGTCGCCGACCAGGTCGTCGATGACCCGCTGCAGGTCGTCGTTGTCCCGGGCGACGATCCGGCAGAGGAGGTCGCCCTGCCCGGTGATGGTGTGGACCTCGAGCACCTCCGGGATGCGGGCCAGGTGCTCGGCCACCGAGCTGCGACCGCCCTGGCGGATCTCCAACGTAGCGAATGCGGCCACGCGGTAGCCCATGGCCGCCGGATCCAGGCTGGGCGCGAAGGAGCGGATGACGCCGGCGGCGCTGAGCTTGTCCAGCCTGGCCTGGACCGTCCCCCTGGCCACGCCGAGCCGGCGCGACGCCTCCAGAACCCCGACCCGCGGCTCGTCGGTGTACAGCCTCAGAATCCGGGCGTCGAGTTCGTCGAGCATGGTCTGGTCTCCTATACAAGATGTCCAATAGAACACGAAGCAGGGTGCTCAGAACGTACACCGTGCTCAGCTTGCCTGGCCTGTCTTGCCCATAGTGCCACGACGGCGGCACAGTCCGGAGATGAGCACCGACACGGCACTCACCCCGCAAGAGCGCGAGGCGGACCTCGACCTCGAGCAGCTCAGACAGCTCGTCGGCCTCGTCGAGTACGACGAGAGCAAGGACCCGTTCCCCGTGACCGCGATGGATGCCGTCGTGTTCGTCGTCGGCAACGCGACGCAGACAGCGCACTTCTACCAGTCGGCCTTCGGCATGGAGCTCGTCGCGTACGCCGGGCCCGAGACGGGCAACCGCGACCACAAGGCGTTCGTGCTGAAGAGCGGATCGGCGCGGTTCGTGCTCACGGGCGGCGTCGCGCCGGACAGCCCGCTGCTCGACCACCACCGTCGGCACGGCGACGGCGTCGTCGACCTCGCACTGGAGGTGCCCGACGTCGACAAGTGCGTCGAGCACGCGCGCGCCCAGGGTGCGACCGTCCTGGACGAGCCGCACGACGTGTCCGACGAGAACGGCACCGTTCGGCTGGCCGCGATCGCCACGTACGGCGAGACGCGCCACACGCTGGTTGACCGCTCGCGGTACGCGGGCCCCTATCTACCCGGATACGTCGAGCGGCGCTCGACGTTCGTCAGGCGCGACGGCGCGCCCCCGCGGCTGTTCCAGGCCATCGACCACTGCGTCGGCAACGTCGAGCTGGGCCGGATGGACGAGTGGGTCGCGTTCTACAACAAGGTCATGAACTTCGTGAACATGGCCGAGTTCGTCGGCGACGACATCGCCACCGAGTACTCCGCGCTGATGTCCAAGGTGGTCGCCAACGGCAACCACCGGGTGAAGTTCCCGCTCAATGAGCCGGCGATCGCGAAGCGCAAGTCACAGATCGACGAGTACCTGGAGTTCTACGGGACGGCCGGCTGCCAGCACATCGCGCTGGCGACGAACGACATCCTGCGCACCGTCGACGTGATGCGCGCCGAAGGCGTGGAGTTCCTCGACACGCCGGACGCCTACTACGACGACCCGGAGCTCCGCGCCCGGATCGGCGAGGTCCGGGTCCCGGTCGAAGAGCTGAAGACACGGAAGATCCTGGTCGACCGGGACGAGGACGGCTACCTGCTGCAGATCTTCACCAAGCCGATCGGGGACCGGCCGACCGTGTTCTACGAGCTGATCGAACGGCACGGCTCGCTCGGTTTCGGGAAGGGCAACTTCAAGGCGCTGTTCGAGTCGATCGAGCGCCAGCAGGAGCTGCGCGGCAACCTCTGACCCGGGCCGGTGACCCGGCAGCGATCACTTCGCGAGGATGGCGGAGTGATCGCCTCCGGAGCGCCGGCGCCTGGCCGAGTCGATCCGGCGGGGGATCGCCGACAACGCGATCACCGGCGGTCCGCTCGAGCCGTTCGACGACGCGCTGCGCGGCGACGAGCGGACCAGTCCCGGGTCGAGGTCGGCGGCACCGATGGCGTGGCCGACGCGGGAGCCCGGCCTGGCTCGGGTCGCTTCGGCCAGGTCGCTGCCGCCGGTTTCCGATCCTCCCGGCGTGGTAGGCGCTGTGGGCGGGGTCCGCGACGCTCGCGTACCGTGACCGGTATGGGCGACCTTGTCGCGGCACTGCGGGACGGCATCCCAGCCGGAGACGTCGTCGACGACCCGGATCGGATGGAGTCGTACCGCCACGACAAGGCGCTGTTCTGCCCGGCCGGTCAACCGGCCGTCGTCGTCACCGCGAGGGAGCGAGCCCACGTCGAGCACGCGCTGCGCGTGGCGTCACGCCTGGGCGTACCCGTCGTGCCGCAGGGCGTGCGCAGCGGCTTGTCGGGCGCGGCCAACGCCGTCGACGGGTGCCTCGTGCTCTCGCTGGAGCGCATGGATCAGATCGTCGAGATCGATGCCGCCAACCGGATCGCCGTCGTCGAGCCGGGCGTGTTCAACGCGGTGTTCTCGCGCGCCGTCGCCGAGCACGGCCTGTACTACCCGCCGGATCCGTCAAGCTGGGAGTTCTGCTCGATCGGCGGAAACCTGTCGACCAACTCCGGCGGGCTGTGCTGCGTCAAGTACGGCGTGACGGCGGACTACGTCCGAGGCCTGGAGGTCGTCCTCGCGTCCGGTGAGGTCGCCACAACGGGCCGTCGAACGGTCAAGGGCGTCGCCGGCTACGACCTGACCAAGCTCCTCGTGGGCAGTGAGGGCACCCTCGGCGTGATCACGCAGGCAACCCTGGCGTTGCGTCCGCAGACACAACGGCCGCACACGGTCGCCGCCCTGTTCGACTCGCCGGTGTCGGCCGCCCGGGCGGTGTCGGCCGTTGTCGCGGGCGGGCATGTACCCAGCCTGCTCGAGATCATGGATGCCACCTGCATCCGCGTCGTCAACGAGTGGAAGCGGATGGACCTGCCCGTGGACGCCGGGGCCATGCTGCTGGCCCAGTCCGACACCGGGGGCGCGGCTGCGGCGGCGGAGGTCGCCGAGATCGCCCGGCTGTGCGCCGATTCGGGCGCGACCGAGGTCGTTGAGGCGTCGGATCCGGCCGAGGGGGAGTTGCTCCTGCAGGCGCGCCGCGCCGCGCTGCTGGCGCTGGAGCGCCTCGGCACCACGATGATCGACGACGTCTGCGTGCCGCTGGACCGGTTGGCCCAGCTGTTCGAGGGCGTGGAGAAGGTCGCCGCCGCCCACGACGTCCTGATCGGCGTCGTCGGGCACGCCGGCGACGGCAACATGCACCCGACGGTCGTGTTCGACGCCGCCGACCAGGACCAGGCCCGGCGGGCTCAGCTGGCGTTCGGCGCAGTGATGGACCTCGGGCTGGAACTGGGTGGGACGATCACCGGCGAGCACGGCGTAGGTGTGCTGAAGAAGGAGTGGCTCGCCCGCGAGATCGGCCCGGTGGCGATGCGCCTGCACCGGGACCTCAAGCGGGTGTTCGACCCCCAGGGAATCCTCAACCCCGGCAAGGTCTTCGACTGAGTTACTTCTCCTCGATCCGGGCGACCCGCCGGCCGAGGTCGGCGACGGCATCGATGATCGAGTCGTTCTGCGTCTCAAGCCTGGTCAGCCGGCCCTCGATGCCGGAGAACCGGTCGTCCGAGGCGCCGAACCGGGCGTCGACCGTGTCGAACCGGGCGTCCATCTCCTGGCGAAGTCCGTCGAACCGGGCGTCCATCTCCTGGCGAAGTCCGTCGAACCGGCCGTTCATGTCCACGCGGAGATCGTCGATGCGTGTGCCGAGGAGTCCAACGATCACGTACATCGCGCCGATGGCGAGGGCGCAGATGGCCACCACCGTGCCGAGGTACGAGACGACGTCCATGCCGTCAGCGTAGGCGAACACGTCCCACGGAAGGTCGCCCCGGATCGTTCCTGTGGACAACGTCGTCACCGCCCATGCACCGTGCCGTCCGACCCACGGACCCGGTCTCGATGGTACGGGCCGTGCGGCGCCCTGGCGGAAGAAGAAGCGCTCCTTCCCGGCGATCCTCTTCGACGAGAGCAGTCAAGCGGCTGCTACGTCGCAGCAGTCGGCCTGATCGTGCCGGACACCTCACCCAGGCCGATGCGGGTGCCGTCCGGGCCGGGCGCCGAGCCGCCGATCGTCACGGTGTCCCCGTCCTCCAGGAAGCCGCGTGACGTCCCGTCGGCAAGAGTGACGGGCGAGGTGCCGTTCCAGGTCAGCTCCAGGAACGAGCCACGCTCGTCGGCCTCGACGCCACTGACCGTCCCCGAAGCGAAGAGGTCTCCCGTCCGCAGCGAGGCCCCGTTGGCCGTCAGATGGGCGAACTGCTGCGCAGCCGTCCAGTACATAGCCGCGAACGGAGGCCGGGAGACCACAGTCCCGTTCCAGGACACCTCCAGCCGCAGGTCGAGGCCCCAGGGGGCGCCGTCGCCGTCGCGCAGGTACGCGGCAGGTTCGGGGTCACGTCGGGGCGGTTCGACCCGGGCTTGCGACAACGCGGCGAGCGGAACCACCCACAGCGAGATCGACGTGGTGAACGACTTGCCCAGGAACGGCCCGAGCGGCACGTACTCGAACGCCTGGATGTCACGGGCCGACCAGTCATTGACGAGCACCACCCCGAAGACGTGGTCGGCGAACTGGGCAATCGAGACGGGCTGACCGAGTGTGGACGGCCTCCCGACGACGAACCCGACCTCGGCTTCGATGTCCAGCCGCGTCGACGGTCCGTACGCGACGGACTCGCCATCCTTGCGCAGGCCGGACGGGCGCACCACGTCGGTGCCCGACGGCACGACGGTTCCGGCCCGTCCGTGATAGCCGATCGGCAACTGCCGCCACGCCGCAGGCAGTGACGGGGATTCCGGCCGGAAGATCTTGCCGACGTTCTCCGCGTGGTGTTGCGACGAGTAGAAGTCGACGTAGTCGGCGACCTCGAAAGGCAGGTGGAGCGCGACGTCGGACAACGGCACCAGATGCGGCTCGACCAGGTCGCGGTGCGGTTCCTCGGTGACCAGCTCCGTGACCCACCCGCGTACCGCGGCCCATGCCCGCGACCCCAGCGCCATGAACGGGTTGAGGCTGGCCTGGGAGAAGACGTGCGCCCCGTCGAGGTTCTCCTCGGCCGCGAGCGGTGCCAGGTCGAGCAGGTGGTCACCGATGGCGACGCCGACGCGGGGTTCCTCGTCGGCGGTCGAGAAGACCCCGTACGGGAGCGTGTGGACACCGAAGGGCGAACCGTCCGGCAGCGGGACCCAGGTCGTGAGCACGCGGTCACTCCTTGCTGATCAGGCCTTGCTGATCAGGCGTAGGTCGAGCAGCTCGTCGACCGGCTCCGCGATGCTGCACGAGCCGTACGAGTTGCACCACGTTCGTACCCGGGCACTCGGTCCGAGCCCGAGCGCACGGACACGGTCGGCGAGTCCGGCGGCATCGCGGTCGGCTAGCGTCACAGCTACGTCGGCGGCCTCGCCGCCGTCGAGTGCGACCGCGACTCCGAGCAGCACGTTGAGGAAGCCGTGGTGCTCGACGCCGTCGGGCGCCGTATGCCGCACGGCACGGTGCAGGCCGGCCGTGAACTTGAAGGGCACGTCGAGCTCCAGGCAGCTGAGGATGAAGGCGGCGACATGGTCCTCCGGTGGGAAGGCCTCGGGGGTGGCCCCGCCAGAACGCAGCTTGGCCCGGTATCCGGAGTCGGCGACGACCTCGAGGGCGTCGCGCCAGCCGGGCAGACGCGGTATCTCGACGTACGCCGGCTCGTCGTCGTCAGGCCCGCCCAGGGCGCCGTCGAGCGCAGCCACGGTGCGCCGCGCCGAGTCGGCCAACGGCTCTGCGCGGACCGCGACCTCGATGCCACGCAGGACCAGCCGGTCGTCGGCGGCAACCGCGTCGACCGCCGGACCCACGCCACCGGTTCCGGTGTCGACGACGACCGTCACACCGAACGGGTCGGTTCGCGCCGCGAGGTGTACCGCCAGCTCGTCCAGGCGGGTCGCCGCGCAGAGGAATGGTCCGACCAGCGCCTTGTACCAGGCGGCCCGATGGTCGTCGTGTGCACCGACTGCCTCCGGCATGGGCACATTGCCGGGCGGGAACAGTGCGGCGTTGTCGATCAACGCCATGAACAAGGGAGAGGTTGACACGATCCGGACTGTAACGCATGGTGGCAGTGAGCGGTCGGCATCGTCCGATAATCGAATGACTCGGAAAGGACGCGACGATGGCCCACTACCGTCACCTTGGCCGGGTATCAGCAAAGCGCCACACCCAGTTCCGACGCCCGGACGGCAACCTGTACTACGAGGAACTGATGGGCGAGGAGGGATTCTCGTGCGACTCGTCGCTGCTGTACCACACGGGCGTGCCGTCGGCGATCGTCGACTCGCGGGTCTGGGAGCTGCCGGACCTGCGGACCGTCCCCAACCACCCGTTGATGCCACGGCACCTGAAGCTGCACGACCTGTTCCCGGGCCGGGACTGGAAGTCGCAGGACGTGGTCACCGGGCGCCGGCTGGTGCTGGGCAACGGCGATGTGCGGATCTCGTACGTCGCGGCCGGCGAGTCGTCCCCCCTGTACCGGAACGCGATCGGCGACGAGTGCATCTACGTCGAGGCCGGCGAGGCCACCGTCGAGACCATGTTCGGGCTGCTGCAGGCGCGGCAGGGCGACTACGTGATCATGCCGCGGGCGACGGTGCACCGGTGGGTGCCGACGGGCGACGAGCCCCTGCGGGCGTACGTCGTCGAGGCGAACTCGCACATCGCGCCACCGAAGCGGTACCTGTCCAAGTACGGGCAGCTCCTGGAGCACTCGCCGTACTGCGAACGTGACCTGCACGGTCCTACCGAGCCGTTCACGGTCGAGCAGGACGACGTCGAGGTCTACACCAAGCACCGCGGCCACGGGCCGTCCGGGCTCGTGGGCAGCGTCGTGGTGTACCCGACCCACCCGTTCGACGTGATCGGCTGGGACGGCTGCCTCTACCCGTACACCTTCAATGTGTCGGACTTCGAGCCGATCACCGGCCGGATCCACCAGCCGCCGCCGGCGCACCAGGTCTTCGAGGGCTTCAACTTCGTCATCTGCAACTTCGTCCCGCGCAAGGTCGACTACCACCCGCTCGCGGTGCCCGTGCCGTACTACCACTCGAACGTCGACAGCGACGAGGTCATGTTCTATTGCGGCGGCGACTACGAGGCCCGCAAGGGCTCGGGCATCGGCCAGGGGTCGATCTCGCTGCATCCCGGCGGCCACAGTCACGGGCCGCAGCCCACGGCGATCGAGCACGCGCTGGGCAAGGACTACTTCGACGAGCTCGCGGTCATGGTCGACACGTTCCGCCCACTGGAGATCGGCGAGGCGGGCGTCGAGTCCGACGACGGCCGGTACGCGTGGTCATGGAGCGGCCGCGGTCCGGAGGGCTGAGCGAGCTAGGTGTGCAGCACGGGTGAGCCCTCCAGCGCCACCCCGGCGGCCCGCATCTCGGTGAGGGCGGCCTGCGTAGTGCCTCTGGCCACGCCGGCGGTCAGTTCGAGCAGGACTCGGGTCATGAAGCCCTCCCGTACGGCGTCCAGAGCCGTCGCGCGCACGCAGTGGTCGGTCGCGATCCCGACCACGTCGACAGAGGTGACCGAGTGTGAGCGCAACCAGTCGGCCAGCGGGACGCCGTCGTGCGACCGGCCCTCGAAGCCGGAATAGGCCGCGCCGTAGGCACCTTTGTCGAACACGGCGTCGAACGGCTGCGGGTCGAGGTTCGGGTGAAAGGCGGCGCCTACGGTCCCGGCGACGCAGTGGGGTGGCCAGGTCTCGACGAAGTCAGGTTCGGACGAGAAGTGCGTGCCGGGGTCGACGTGATGGTCGCGGGTGGCAACGACATGGGCGTACCCGCGCTCGGCTGGCTCCGCCTCCTGCCATCGGTGCAACACGCTCGCGATCGAGAACGCCACGTCGGCGCCACCACCGACGGCGAGGCTGCCGCCCTCGCAGAAGTCGTTCTGGACATCGACCACGATCAGCGCGCGCGTCATGACTCCCCTTCGTAGACGGTCGGTATCGCGGGCTCTCCGCGCGACATCTGCAGCGCGGTCGGCGGCAGCTCGGCGCGGGCCGCGGCATGCCGGTCCCGGGCGGCGTCGAGTGGCTCGTCGCCCACGAGGTTGCCGCCGTGCACCAGCTGCGTCAACAGTGGCCGGTCGTCGCCGTCGTCTGCGGGCGGCGACGCCAGCCCGACGACCTCGGCCTCGGCCACGCCCGCGGCCGACCTGCGGCGCAGGGCGAACTTCCGCCCGCCCACGCTCATCTTGTCCTTGCTCCTCTTGGCGACGGCGACCATCTCGCCGTCGCCGCCCTGCCGGGCGACGAGCTTATAGACCAGGCCGGCGGTCGGTGCACCCGACCCGGTGACCAGCGACGTGCCCACGCCGTACGCGTCGACTGGCGCCGCGGCGAGCGCCGCGATGGCGTGCTCGTCGAGATCGCTGGTCACGACGATCCTGGTGTCCGATGCGCCGAGCACGTCGAGCTGGGCCCGGACCTCGCGGGCCTGGACCAGCAAGTCGCCCGAGTCGAGTCGGACAGCACCGAGCTCGGGCCCAGCGATCTCGACGCCGAGCGCCACCGCCTCGCGAACGTCGTAGGTATCGACGAGCAGCGTCGTGCCCTTGCCGAGCGAGTCGACCTGCGCGGTGAAGGCGTCGCGCTCACTGTCGTGCAGCAAGGTGAAGGAGTGTGCGCTGGTCCCCTGGGTCGGCACGCCGAAGGTCCGGCCCGCCTCGAGGTTGCTCGTGGACGCGAAGCCGGCGACGTATGCGGCCCGAGCAGCCGCGACCGCGGCCCACTCATGGGCGCGCCGGGAGCCCATCTCGATGCACGGGCGGCTTCCCGCTGCCGCGGTCATCCGCGATGCCGCCGACGCGACCGCCGAGTCGTAGTTGAGAACCGAGAGGATCAGTGTCTCGAGGATGACCGCCTCGGCGAAGCTCGCTTCCACGACCAGCAAGGGTGAGTACGGGAAGAAGCAGTCGCCCTCGCCGTAGCCCCAGATGTCGCCGGCGAACCGGTAGTCCGACAACCACGCCAGGGTGGGCGCATCGACGACGTGTCGGCGCTCCAGATCGGCCAACGCGGCGTCGTCGAATCGGAACCGCTCGATCTCGGTGAGCAGCCGGCCGGTGCCGGCCACCACGCCATAGCGGCGGCCATCGGGCAGCCTGCGGGCGAATACCTCGAACACCGACCGCCGCTGCGCCGTTCCGTGCGCCAGCGCGGCCTGCAGCATCGTCAGCTCGTAGTGGTCGGTGAGCAGCGCCGTCGCAGGGCCATCGACAGCCGGCACGATCCACAGCCTAGCGTCGGCTTCTGCCTCGACGTGGGCGCGAAGTGACACCATTGGGCCCGTGACCACCGCACCCGCCGAGGTCGAGCGGCCCGAGGCCGACGAGGTCGTCGTGCCCGACACCCCGTGGACGACGGTGGTCTGGAACGACCCGGTCAACCTGATGTCCTACGTCACGTACGTGTTCCAGTCATACTTCGGCTACACCCGCGGGAAGGCCGAGAAGCTCATGCTCGACGTGCACGAGAAGGGCAAGGCCATCGTGTCGTCGGGCACCCGTGAGGCGATGGAGCGCGACGTGGAGGCCATGCACGGCTACGGACTGTGGGCGACGATGCAGAAGGCGGGGGACCGAGGCTGAGCACCGCGTTCCGGCGGACTCGTGGCGGCGGTGTGTCCGCGACGTTCCATCAGGTCGAGACCGAGCTCCTGCGGTCCCTGGTCGGCCAGCTCCTGGAGCTGGTCCGTGACCAGCCGTCCGAGCGTGATCCCCGCCAGGCAGGCGACCCACTGGCGGCCGCCTTCGGACTCGGCGACGACCCGTCCCGCCCGACGGACCCGGTGGTGCTGCGGCTGTTCCCCGACGCCTACCGCGGTGACACCGAGGCCGCCGACGAGTTCCGCCGCTTCACCGAACGAGGGCTGCGTGAGAACAAGGCGGCCGCGGCGGCGGCCGTGCTGGCCTCGCTGGCAACGGCCGGACCGGTCGAGCCGGGCGAGCAGTCCAACGAGGGCCGGGAGAAGGTCCGCCTGCACCTCGATGCCGACGAGGCCCAGGCCTGGCTGCGCACGCTGACCGACCTCCGCCTCGCTCTGGGCACCCGGCTGGGCGTCGAGGAAGGCGACCAGGGCCACTGGGACACGCTCCCCGACGACGATCCGCGCCGGCAGGTCCACGACGTGTACGACTGGCTCGGCTGGGTCCAGGAGACGCTGGTCCGCGCTCTGTCGTTAGGCCTCGACTGAACCGTCCGGTGCGCCGGCGAGGGCGGGGATCACGCCTTGGGCTGGACGATCCCCAGCGCGTTCTTGCCCGGATCGACGATCCAGGCAGCCCAGGCGAACCCGACGTCCGCGATGCCGTTCTCGGTCTTCAGCCCCGGCATGTCGTACTCCTCGATGCTCACTCCACGGGACCGCAGCTCGTCGAGCTCGGCGCGCAGGTCCTCGACCTCCCACCCGACCTGGGTCTGGCTGTCCGCGGTGCCGACTGTGCTCTTCGTGACCACGACCTTGGTGCCGCGACCGCAGCGGAACGAGATCGCCTCGGCGCTCTCGTCCAGGATCTCGAGCCCGAGCTTGTCGTGATAGAAGTCCCGCGTCTGCGCCAGGTCCATCGCCAGCAGGACCGGGTGGACAGGGCTGTTTCCCAGCATGGTCTCTCCTCGATGGCCGGGCTGATCACGCGTCCGGTCAGTCTCCGGGCAGACCAAGATCCACGACAACCCTTAGGCTGCTGAGCCGTGCTCCGGATCGGACGTGATCTCCTCGACGCGATCGTCGCGCACGCACGTGCGGATCACCCGGACGAGGCGTGCGGGATCGTCGCGGGCCCGCTCGGATCGGATCTCCCACAGCGGCTGGTGCCCTTGGCCAACGCCGAGCGCTCGCCGACATTCTACCGGTTCGATTCGATGGAGCAGCTGCGGGTCTGGCGTGAGATGGACGACCGGGACGAGGAACCGGTGGTGATCTACCACTCGCACACGGCGACCGAGGCCTACCCGTCGCGCACCGACGTGGCCTATGCGAGTGAGCCAGGCGCCCACTATCTGCTGCTCTCGACCCGCGACCCCGACGAGGTGGAGATCCGCTCCTACCGGATCGTGGACGGAGATGTGGCAGAGGAGGACGTCCGGGTCACCGACGCTGGGGAATGATGGGACTGGCCCGGGCCGTTGCCCGTACTGTCGAATCGTCGCGATCCAGGAGCATGAGCACATGTCCGTCGAGGTTCGCATCCCCACGATCCTGCGTCCGTACACCGGTGACGCGAAGGCCGTTGACGGCTCGGGCGACACGCTCGCCTCGGTCATCGACGACCTCGAGATGCGTTTCCCCGGGCTGCGCGACCGCCTGGTCGACGGCGACGGTTTGCGGCGGTTCGTGAACGTCTACCTCAACGACGAGGACGTGCGGTTCCTCGACGGCCTCTCGACCCCGGTGCACGACGGTGACTCGGTGACGGTGCTGCCCGCCGTAGCCGGAGGGTAGATGCGGTTCGACTCGCTGCTGGACTCGGTCGGACGCACCCCGCTGGTCGGGTTGCCCCGGCTCTCGCCGTCGTCCCAGGTGCGGCTCTGGGCGAAGCTGGAGGACCGCAACCCGACCGGCTCGGTCAAGGACCGCCCGGCGCTACGAATGATCGAGGACGCCGAGCGGGAAGGCCGGCTCACGCCGGGCTGCACGATTCTGGAGCCGACATCGGGAAACACCGGCATCTCGCTGGCCATGATCGCCCGGCTGAGGGGTTACCGCCTCGTCTGCGTGATGCCCGAGAACACCTCAGAGGAGCGCCGCCAGCTGCTGCGGATGTGGGGGGCCGACGTCATCGCCTCGCCGGCGGCGGGCGGCTCGAACGAGGCGGTACGGGTCGCCAAGCTGATGGCCGCGGACAACCCCGCTTGGGTGTTGCTCTACCAGTACGGCAACCCCGCTAACACCCAGGCGCACTACGTCGGGACCGGGCCGGAGATCCTCGAGGACCTGCCCACCATCACCCACTTCGTGGCCGGCCTCGGCACGACGGGCACGCTGATGGGCGTGGGCCGGTACCTGCGGGAGAAGGTGCCGGGCGTGCAGGTCGTGGCCGCCGAGCCTCGCTACGGCGAGCTGGTCTACGGGCTGCGCAACCTCGACGAGGGCTTCGTCCCCGAGCTGTACGACGAGTCTGTGCTGACGACGCGATATTCCGTGGGCCCAGCGGACGCCGTGCGGCGCACCCGTGAGCTGCTGGAGGCCGAGGGCATCTTCGCCGGCGTCTCGACCGGCGCGGTCCTGCACGCAGCGCTCGCGGTGGGCGGCAAGGCTGTTGACGCCGGCGAGCGCGCCGACATCGCCTTCGTCGTCGCGGACGGTGGCTGGAAGTACCTGTCGACGGGCGCCTACCAGGGCACCGTGGACGAAGCAGCCGACCGCCTCGACGGCCAGCTCTGGGCCTGATCGCGCATCCACAGCACCGGGCTGCGCGGCGGAGTTGTCCACAGCTCACGGATCGCCCTGGTGATCACCTGGCGCCACCAGCAGGCTGCGCACCATGACTCCGGCCCGACCTCCGGTCATCATCAAGTTCACCTGCCCGACCGAGATCGTCGGCGCGATGCCGACGTTCGTCGGCTTCCACCCGGCGGAGAGCCTGGTGCTGATGTGCCTGCGCGGCCCGCGTAAGCGCAACGGCATGACCATGCGCGCCGACCTGCCCGACGCGCTACACCACCGGGTCATGGCGGCCGACCTGGCCAGCCGAGCAGCGGCCGACAAAGCTGGCACAGCCATCTTGGTGTGCTACACCTGCGCCCCGGACGTCGACGGCCGGCTGCCGCGTCAGGACCTGATCGACGAGCAGGTGGAGCAGCTTCGCCGGCGGACCATCGGCGTTACCGAGGCGTTACTTGTCCGGGACGGCCGGTGGTACTCCTACTCCTGCCACAAGGACTGCTGTCCACGCATCGGGACGCTCATCCCTGAGCGGCCCAGTGGAACGCTCGCGCAGCTGGCCGCCGAGTCCGCACTCAACGGGCGGGTGATCCTGGGGAGCCGCGAGGAACTCGAAGCGAGCGTGCGCGGCCCGGTAGCGTTCCGGCTGGTCGCCATGGAGCAGGTCTTCGACCTGGTCGATGCGACGCTGGCAGCCGAGATGGCGGCCGAGGGCCTGGACCGGGTCGCGACCCGGACGGTTGCGCTGGCGCGGGAGGCATTCGGCCGCTTCGTCGACGGCAATCGTGACCTCGATGATGCCGGCGCAGCGCGGATCGTGCTGGGTCTGCACGACAAGCTGCCCCGCGACGAGCTCACGACCTGGCCGATCGACGGCCACGGCGGCGAGCTGATCGCGTTCTTCGCCGACCTCGCACAGCGCACCCCGGACTACGCCGCCGCCCCGATCTGTACGGTGCTGGCCGCCGCGGCCTACCAGGAAGGCCACGGTGCGCTGACCGGCATCGCATTGGAGCGCGCGCTGCGTGCCGACCCGTTCTACGAGATGGCCCGGCTCTACACCACGGGGCTGGCCGACCAGGTCCCGCCGGAGCGGATTCGCAAGCTGTCGCGCGACGTGCGCAAGGACCTGCGCCGGCGGGGGCGGCGAGCCAGCTGAGCCCCACGGTCGAGCTGTTGGATGCCCTGGAATGGCACGGCCCAGATGGTACCACTGACTAAGAGAATGGTACCATGACCGACATGGCTATGAACCTGCGGCTTGACCCCGAGCGTAGCGAGATGCTTGCTGAGGAGGCACGGCGGATGGGACGCTCACAGGCTGAGATCATCCGCGACGCCATCGACGCCTACCTGGCCCACAGCGAACACTTCAGGGCGAGGCGAGAACGGGCATCGCTCATCGACGCCGGGCTCCTGGTGCCAGCGTCGGGGCCGTACCGTCGCACGACGCCTTACCTGCGCATTCCCGGCGAGCTGGACCGCGAGGACCGCGTGTGATCGTCTACCTGGACACGTCCGCACTGCTCAAGCGTGTCGTCATCGAAGATGAGAGCGAGGCGCTGAACGACTACCTCACCGCACTCGCCGAGGCCGAGCAGCCGGCGACACTGGTCACGTCGGCGCTGGCCAGGGTGGAGATCGCCCGCCGTGTCTGGCGTGCGGCCGAGGACGCCGCTGCGGTCGTCGTAGCTGTCGATGATGCGTTGTCTGGCGTGGATACTGTGCCGCTGGATCAGTGCGTTGACGATGCGTCATCGCTGGAGACGCGCTACCTGCGAGCGTTGGACGCGCTACACATTGCCGCATCGAAGATCATCAACGCCAGTGTGTTCGTGACCTACGACAAGCAACAGGCTCACTCTGCCCGCACGGAACAGCTGACAGTCGTCATGCCGAACCGGCTCTCGCCTGCCGAAAGCGCTCAGCCGGTCCACGACGACTGATCGCACGAAAGCCGGCGGCGTTGGGGCTGCACGGCAAGATGGCCGCGATGAGGTGACGACGTGGCCGATTGGCGGAAGCGCCGGGAGCTGATCGCGATTCTCCCCGACCGTGCGTAGCACATGCCGCCCGCGACGCCGCCCCGGTTGTACACGGTTCTCGCCCGGGTCGCTACCAGCAGGGCGCGGCGCGCAGGCACGGAGCTATCGCCACGGAGCGGCGCGCTGGGAAACGACCGGTTCCACGAATGGCGGAGCTGCTGTGCGCAGCGCTCGCCGTTCAGCTGAGACCGGGCGTCATCCGCTCGGTTGGCCGGGACGCCCGGCATGGCCTGCCCACGCCCGCCGGAAGACAGTTGAGCCGTCCCGCCGAGGAGCTACGACCAAGGATTTCACAGACGCTCTAAGGATGTGTCTTCACCTATTGACGGGGGGGAGGTCATTGGCCCTACGTTGCCGCTATGCGCGTCGGGTCGGCTTACCCTGAGGGAAGTGAGCGTCATGTCGCATCGATCGTCGTCGCTCGTCTCGTTGATCGTCGCTTGTCTGGTCGCAGCGCAGTTCGACTTGCGGGTGCCGGGTCTATGGAGCACGACAGAGCGGCATCACCACGATCGGCGGAGACAGTGGCGCCCCGATCAGGGCACAATCAGCCAATCGTGCCGTCGGTCTTCACAGCACGACCACCGGATACTTCGCGGTAGTCTTGGACGCCCTTCATGCGTGGAACGCAAGTATGCGGTAGCGGCCCGGGAGCGCCGGGCGCGCGAATCGGCACGCGGTCCACACGCTATCTGGTGATGGTGTTGATGTCCGTCTTCGTGGTCTCGTCGTGCTCGGATGACGAAAGTGGGGCGCCGGAGCTGGTCGATGACAGCGGTGTCGTCGATGACTGGTACTTCTCGTTCGACGTGCGCTACGGCCTGACCGATGGTGACGTAGAAGTCGTCCAGGCGCCCGGCGGCTGGAACCTGCGCGTCGTGTGGTCGGCGCTGCCGTGTCAGACCGCGCCTATCGTGCGGGTCGAGGGTCAGGATGGACAACTCTCTGCCGTTCTTGTCGACCCCGGCCCAGCACAATCCCCATCGGGCGGCGGGTGCGACTCCAGTGAGGCATTCCACACCGTCGACCTGAAGACATCGGGTCCGCCGAACCCGGACATGTCGCTGGTCGAGTGACGTTTTCTCGGACACGCAAGGCACCTGTGCCGGTCGCACGCTCCGTCGGGACGGCGCTGGCAGCAGTGCTTATGGTTTCGTCGTGTTCAGATGCGAGATGAAGGCGCCGGAGCTGGAGGATGAGAGCGACACCGTCGATGACTCGAAGTTCTCGTTCCATGTGCGTTATGGACAGACCGACGATGAAGTTGGAGTCGTCCGAGCCCCAGGTGGCTGGGACCTGCGCGTCGTATGGTCGGCGCTTTCCTGTCGGACTGGGCGTGTCGTGCGGGTCGAAGGCCAGGACGGGCGGCTGTCCGCCGTCGTCGACCCAGGTCCCTTGCATCCTCCCGCAGGCGCCGAGTGTGACGCTGTGGGGGACGTGCACGCGGTGGACCTGAAGTTGTCTACCGCGCCAAGTCCTGACATCGACATATCCCTTGTCGAGTGATCGCGTTGCGGACTCGCTGGGCGTAGTCCTGCGGGCCCGGGCCGCAGTTGACGTACGCTCGTCGGGCCATGAACGACGCTCCAATCGGCATCTTCGACAGCGGCGTGGGCGGGCTCACCGTCGCCCGCGCCGTGCTCGACCAGCTTCCCCACGAACCGGTCCTCTACGTCGGCGATACGGCCCGCGGACCCTACGGTCCCCGCCCCATCGCCGAGGTCCGGGCCTACGCGCTGGACCTGATGGACCAGCTGGTCGACGAGGGCGTCAAGATGCTGGTCATCGCCTGCAACTCCGCCAGCAGCGCCGTCCTCCGCGACGCCCGGGAGCGGTACGCCGTACCCGTCGTGGAGGTGATCCAGCCGGCGGTCCGCCGCGCCGTCGCCGCGACCCGCAACGGAAAGGTCGGCGTCATCGGGACCCGCGCGACCGTGACGTCCAGGGCCTACGAGGACTCCTTCGCCGCGGCGCCGCAGCTTCGCATCACGACGCAGGCCTGCCCGAGGTTGGTGGCGTTCGTCGAGGACGGCATCACCCACGGGCCGGAGCTCGAGCGGCTCGCCCACGAGTACCTCGATCCGGTCCGGTCTGCGGGGGTCGACACGCTCGTGCTCGGCTGCACCCACTACCCGCTGCTGACGGGTGTCATCTCCTACGTGATGGGCGACGGCGTCACGCTGGTGAGCAGCGCGGAGGAGACCGCCCAGGACGTCTACCGGGTGCTCGCCGAGCACGGCCTGATGCGCGACGACGACCTGCCGGCTCCGGTGCACGTCTTCCGCGCCACGGGCGACCGGCGTCCGTTTGCCGAGCTGGGCCGGCGGTTCCTGGGTCCCGAGGTCTCCGCTGTCGCGGACGTCCTCCGGTGAGGTTGACGGTCGTCGGCTGCTCAGGTTCGCTACCCGGGCCTGAGTCGGCCGCCTCCTGCTACCTGGTCGAGGTCGGCGACAGCCGGATCGTGCTCGACCTGGGCAGCGGCGCCATCGGTTCGCTGCAGCGCTACGTCGAGCTGGCCGACGTCGACGCGATCCTGCTCAGCCACCTGCACCCGGACCACTGCCTGGACCTGTGCGGGTACTACGTGGCGCTGCGCTACGGCCCCGATCGTAGCGGCGGTCTGATCCCGGTGTGGGGGCCGCCCAGGACGGCAGCGCGGATGGCGCGGGCGTACGACCTCCCGGTTGATCCCGGCATGACACGGGAGTTCGACTTCCGGACCTATCCCGACGGCTCCTTCGACGTAGGCACGATACGTGTGACGGCCCGGCGGGTCGTCCATCCGGTGCCGGCGTACGGGCTGCGGATCGAGCACGGTGGACGCGTCCTGGCGTACTCGGGCGACACCGGCCCGACACCGGCGCTGGCCGAGCTGGCGGCGGGTGCAGACGTGCTGCTGTGCGAGGCGTCCTTCCTGGGGACCGACGAGAACCCGCCGCACCTGCACCTCACCGGAACCGAGGCAGGCGAGCACGCTGCCGCCGCTGGCGTCGGCTCGCTGGTGCTGACCCATGTCCCGCCGTGGGGTGAGGCCGAGCGCGCCCAGGCCGAGGCGGCGGCGGTTTTCGCCGACTCGGTGACGCTCGCCCGCCCCGGCCTCGTCATCGACATCTGAGCCCCTCCCATGATCATGTCGACTACACACAGCAATCGGTGTGTGTACTCGACATGATCACCGGCAAAGGGGCCGCTAACGTTCGCGGCATGACCCGACTCGACGGCCGCGCGCCCGGCCAGCTCCGACCAGTTCGCTTCACCCGCGGCTGGCTCGACCACGCGGAGGGTTCGGTGCTCGTCGAGTTCGGGGCCACCCGGGTCCTATGCGCGGCGTCGGTCACCGAAGGCGTGCCCCGCTGGCGCAAGGGCTCAGGCCAGGGCTGGGTCACGGCCGAGTACGCGATGCTGCCGCGGTCGACCAACACCCGCTCGGACCGCGAGTCGGTGCGCGGGCGGATCGGCGGACGCACCCACGAGATCTCCAGGCTGGTCGGGCGTGCGCTGCGCGGCGTCGTCGACGTGGCGGCGTTCGGCGAGAACACGCTGGTGGTCGACTGCGACGTCCTGCAGGCCGACGGGGGGACCCGCACCGCAGCGATCACCGGCGCGTACGTAGCAGTGTCCGACGCCGTCGAGTGGATGCGTGGGCAGGGCTTGCTGGCGTCGGGCAACGTGCTGCGCGGCTCGGTGGCGGCTGTCTCGGTGGGCGTCGTCGACGGCGAGCCGATGCTCGACCTGTGCTACGAGGAGGACGTCCGGGCCGAGACCGACATGAACGTCGTCATGACCGGCGACGGCCGCTTCGTCGAGGTCCAGGGCACCGCCGAGGGCGAGCCCTTCGACCGCGGCGAGCTCGACGCCCTGCTGGCCCTGGCCACCGACGGCTGCACCGAGCTCACGCGCCTGCAGGACGCCGCACTGGCCGGATGATTCCTGTCCGCGTCGTGCTCGCCACGCGGAACGAGCACAAACTCGACGAGGTGCGCCGCATCCTGGCCGGCGCCGGCGCGCGGGTCGACCTGGTCCCGGTCGGCGAGTTTCCCGGTGTGCCCGACGTCGCCGAGACCGGGCTGACCTTCGCCGAGAACGCGGTGCTCAAGGCAGCGGCGGCCGCAGCGGCCACCGGCCTACCGGCGATCGCGGACGACTCCGGGCTGAGCGTCACCTCATTGGGCGGCATGCCTGGCGTGTTCTCGGCACGGTGGGCCGGCCGGCATGGCGACGACGCCGCCAACCTCGCACTGCTTCTCGCCCAGCTCACCGACGTGCCCGACGGGCGTCGCGGCGCGGCCTTCGTCTGCGCGGCGGCGCTGGTGACGCCGGCCGGGCGAGAGATCGTCGAGGAGGGCCGGGTGACCGGGCAGCTGGTCCGCGAGCCCAGGGGCGCCGGGGGGTTCGGCTACGACCCGATCTTCGTCCCCGACGGCGACTCCCGCACCACCGCGGAGATGCCGGCAGTGCAGAAGGACACCATCAGCCACCGCGGCCGCGCCTTCCGCGCACTGGCGCCACGGCTGGCCGACCTGTCCTGACCACCCCCCGGTGAACGACGGGTCGGCGCCGGTCGGCAGGTGTACGGTGACGCCGTCCTCGAGCGTGGGACCGCGCGTGAGACTCGCGGCCCGGTCGACGTCGGTGGCCGCGGCCGCGGCCTGTATGTCCGGTGCAGCGGCAGCGGCTCGCCCACGGTGCTGCTGGGGCCGGCGACGCCGACACCAGCGACTCGTACGGGTTCGCGGAGCAGCGGCTGGCCGCGTCCACGCGCACCTGCGTCTACGACCGCGCCAACCTCGGCCGCAGCGACCCGGCTCCGGGCCCGCGTGGGTTCACCGACCTGGTGGGCGACCTGGAGTCGCTTGTCGACACCGCCGGGATCGGCGGGCCATGCGTGCTGGTCGGCACCTCCGGCGGCGGCTACATCGTGGCCGGGTTCGCGGCAGCGCGCCCTCAGGACGTGGCCGGCATCGTGCTGGTCGAGACCGCGGCACCGTTCGTCGACCCGCCGCCGGCGGTCGTCGCCGAGACGGCCTGGGACCATCCCGGGAACGTCGAGCAGCGCGACTACCTGCAGGTCGAGCGCGACGCGTGGGACGCCCGGGCCGAGATCGGCGACATCCCCGTGACCGTGATCACTAACAATGACGGCCCGTAGGCCGAGCTCGAGGCCGAGCGGCGCAACGTCGAGGACCAGCAGGGGTGGCTGGCCCTGAGCCCGCGCGCCGAGCAGATGATCGTCGACACCGGCCACGCCGTCGAGGAGGCGGACCCGGCCTCGTGGTGGACGCCGTGCTGGCTGTCGTCGAGCAGGCCCGCGGCTGATCAGTCCTCACGGATCCGTGACGTTCCACCGCTGGCGGACCCGGCGGTGCCCGTCGTGGCGCACCATAGAGGTGTGATCGACGTATCGGCACCGCCGCAGCGCTCCACCCGGGTCCTGCCGGCGCTGGCGGGCGTGGCGGCAGCTGCACTGGGCCTGGCCGTCGCCGAACTGGTCGCGGGCATGCTCGGCCGAACCGCGACACCGGTGGTCGCCGTCGGTGAGGCGTTCATCGACCGGGTACCCGGCTGGCTCAAGGACCTGGCCGTCGAGTGGTTCGGCACGGCCGACAAGGCGGTCCTGATCGGCGGAGTGCTCGTCGTGTTCGCCGCGTTGTCCGCAGGCATCGGCATGCTGACCGCACGCAACCGCAGGGTTGGCCTGCTGGTTGCCGCCGGGCTGGGGCTGGTCGCGGCGCTCGCCGTCTGGACCAGGCCCGACACGACGGCAAGCGACCTGCTGCCGACACTCGTCGGCTCGGCGGCGTCGTTGATCGGGTTGGACCGACTGGTCGACCGGCTGCCGGCGGGTCGGACGCACGGCGAGCAGCACGGCGAGACCCAGGGCGATCGGCGTGCGTTCCTGCGCGGCGCCGCCGTGGTGGGGCTCATCGCGGGGGCGTCCGGGGGGATCGGCCGGTGGCTGGGGTCGCGGCGGTCCGGTGTCGAGGACTCGCGTGATGCTCTCTCGGTCGACCTTCCGGACTCGCCGGACGTGCCGGCACCCGCGGGGGCCGACCTCGGCGTCCGCGGGGCCGAGCCCTGGCAGACGCCGAACGACGTGTTCTACCGGATCGACACGGCGCTCGCCGTGCCGCTCGTTCGCGCCGAGGACTGGCGCCTGCGCGTCCACGGTCTGGTCGAGCGCGAGGTCGAGATGGGGTTCGACGACCTGGTCGGGATGGGCCTGGTCGCCAGCTGGGTCACCTTGACCTGCGTCTCCAACGAGGTCGGCGGCAACCTCGCCGGCAACGCGCTGTGGGGTGGCGTGCGGATCGCCGACGTGCTGTCGCTCGCGGCGCCGAGCCCGGACGCTGATGCCGTGCTCTCGACCTCTGCCGACGGGTGGACGGCTGGTACGCCCCTCGACGTGCTGACCGACGATCGGGATGCGCTTTTCGCCGTGACGATGAATGGAGAGCCACTTCCTGTCGAGCACGGCTTCCCGGTTCGGATGGTCGTCCCGGGCCTGTACGGATACGTCAGCGCGACCAAGTGGGTCGTCGACGTCGAGGTGAGCAGGTTCGACGATTTCGACGCCTACTGGTCGACCCGTGGCTGGTCCGTGCGCGGCCCGATCAAGATCGCGTCACGGATCGAGGCGCCGCGCTCGGGCGCGCGTGTCGACGCCGGCAGCGTGGCAGTCGCCGGCACGGCATGGGCGCAGCACCGGGGCATCCAGGCGGTCGAGGTCCGCGTCGACGACGGGCCCTGGCAGCGCGCTCGCCTGGGCGAGATCCCCAGCGCCGACACGTGGCGGCAATGGGTATGGGAGTGGGATGCCGAGCCTGGGGAGCACCGGCTGCAGGTACGTGCGACCGCGGCCGACGGCGAGCTGCAGACATCACAGGAGGCCCCACCGGCCCCGGACGGCGCCACCGGCTGGCACCACGTGGTGGTCGACGTCGGCGACTGACGAACCGACCCCACCCCGCCCAACCCCACCGGGTGGGAACGTAGGTTCGGGCCATTGCTGACATGCGCTACGCCCGCTGGGCGACTCCGGTCTGGTCGTGTCCGTCGTCGGGCTTGGCTGCAACGCCTTCGGCGCCCGGGTCGACGCCGACACGGCCAAGGCGGTCGTCGACGCGGCCCTGGACCAGGGCGTGACCTTGTTCGACACGGCCGACGTCTACGGCGAAGGCGCCAGCGAGGCCCTCCTGGGCGAGGCTCTCGGCAGTCAGCGCGCCGATGTGGTCGTGGCGACGAAATTCGGCCACGATGCCTACGAGGTGAGGACGTCGACCTGGGGTGCGCGCGGCTCGCGTCGCTACATCCGCCGATCGGTCGAGGCCAGCCTCCAACCGCTCGGTACGGACTGGATCGACCTCTACCAGATCCACGTGCCCGACCCGGTGACGCCGATCGACGAGACACTGGCTGCTCTCGGCCAGCTCGTCGCCGAGGGCAAGGTGCGCTACGTCGGCTCGTCGAACTTCGCCGCCTGGCAGGTGGTCGACGCCGACTGGACCGCCCGGACGTCTGGCTACACGCGGTTCGTCAGCGCTCAGAGCAAGTACTCGCTCTACGACCGGTCCGCCGAGGCCGACCTGGTGCCTGCCTGCGAGCACACCGGCGTCGGGATGTTGCCGTACTTCCCGTTGGAGTACGGGCTGCTGACCGGGAAGTACCGCCGGGACGAAGCGGCGCCCGCGGGCAGTCGGTTGGCCACGCAACGGGCCAGGCTGCAGAGCGCCGACTTCGATCGGATCGAGGCGCTCGAGCGCTTCGCGACCGGGCGCGGGGTCGGGATCCTCGACGTCGCGTTGGAGGACGCCAGCCCTGGCGCTCACCCGTGATCACCGGGCTTCAAGGGTCGATCTTCTCCCCACGGGCGTCGATCCAGCCGTAGCTCAGTGATGCCTCGACCGCTTGCGCCGCGGTGACGTCGCTATGACGGCGCGTCGCCACGCCGGATGGCACGCCGAACCGTTGCCCATGGCACGCTGAACTGTCGCTGCTGCGTGCGTTTCGTCCGGGTTTGTGGAGCGGTTCAGCGTGCCATGCGAGGCGATGGCCACAGGTGAGGTCAGATGACTGACAGGTCGCGTTCAGTCCATGAAGTCGGGCGCGATCGACGTCCAGAACTTCTCGACCCGGGAGCGACCTTGGCTCGGCCAGCTGCAGACGAGGTAGTCGACGCCGGCCTCGCGGCGGATCTCCGCGCTGCGGCGGACCTCGTCGAGCGGCTCGGACAGCGACAGGGAGGCGGCCCGCCGGATGGCGCCGGGATCGCGGCCGGCCTTCTCGGCCAGCTCGTCGACGCTGGCGGAAAGTTCGGTGTAGCCGTTCATCGTGTTGGTGTGCCAGACGTCGGCGAACCGCGCGACGAGCGGCAGTGTCCGGAGGCGTCCCGACCCGCCGACCCAGATCGGCGGATGCGGCCGTTGCATCGGTAGGGGGCGAAGCTGCGCTCCGTCAAGGCTGACCTGATGGCCCTGGTAGGAGACGGCCTCGCCTGTGAACAGCCTGACGCAGATCTCCAGCTGGTCCTCGAGCCGGTCGAACCGCCGGCCGAGCGGAGGGAAGTCCAGGCCCAGCTGGCGGTGCTCAGGCTCGTACCACGCGGCCCCGATGCCCAGCTCGAGCCGCCCGCCGCTGGCGTGGTCGACGGTCACGGCTTCGGCAGCCAGGATCGACGGATGCCGGTAGGTGATACCGGCGACGAGCAGGCCGAGCCGGATGCGCGAGGTGTGACCGGCGAGGGCCGCCAGCGTCGTCATCCCCTCGAAGCAGTTGCCGGGGCCCTCGCCGTACATCGGCACGAAGTGGTCGAAGCCCCACGCACCGTCGAATCCGAGGTCCTCGCCGAACCGCACCCGGTCGATGACCTCGTCGAACTCCAGTCGCTGCTGCGCGACGTCGATCCCGAACCTCATGCAGGTGATCGTGCCACGCGCTCTTCCAGCCCCCACGGCGAGGCGTAGCCCTCCGCCAGCAGGTGGAGGAAGGGCTGCGCGTCGAACGCTTCTGGACCGAGTACGCCGGCACCGGACCAGATGCCGGTAGCAAGGAGTTCCAGGGCGACCACCGGGTTGACTGCGGTCTGCCAGACGACGCATTGGCTCCCGTACTCGGCCATGGACCATGCGTTGTCGACGACATGGTGGAGGTACACCTCGCGCGGGCTGCCGTCCGTGCTCGTTCCGGTGACCCACAGGCCGGCGCACGTCTTGCCGCGCATCCGGTCGCCGAGACCGGCCGGATCGGGCAGGCAGGCGGCGACGACGTCGCGTGGGCTCACGGCGACCGCCGACCCAGCCGACTGCACACTGACCGGTTCGGTCCGGTCGAGGCCGAGCTTGTGCAGCGTCTTCAGCACGTCGATGAACTCCGCGCCGAGCCCGTACTTGAACGTGACCCGCCGCGCATCGACCCAGCGCGGCATGAGCAGGACCTCTTCGTGCTCGACGTTGACACACTCGACCGGGCCGATGCCCTCGGGGAAGTCGAACACCTCCGGCTCGCTGAACGGGGCCGTGGTGTACCAGCCGCGATCACGCTCCCAGACCACCGGCGGGTTCAGGCACTCCTCGATCGTCGTCCAGATCGAGAACGACGGCGCGAAGTCGAAGCCCTCGACGGTCAGGTTGGCACCGTCGCGGGTGCCGAGCTCGTCGACGGCGGAGAACAGATGGTCGGCCGCGTAGCGGGCGAAGACGTCGGACAACCCCGGCTCCACGCCGATACCCACCAGCGCGAGCCGCCCAGCGTCCTCCCAGGCGGTGGCCTTGGCGAACTGCTCGTCGCCGAGCTTCACGCCGGTCTGCTCATAGGGCGCGTCCCGATGCGGCCGCGACAGCGACATCGCCATGTCGAGGTAGTCCGCACCGGCGGCGAAGGCGCCGTCGAAGATCGGCATGACGAACCGGGGGTCCACGGCGTTCATCACGTGGGTGGCGCCGTGCTCGCGGGCGAGCGTCTCGACGGCTGCGGCGTCGGAGGCGTCGACGCGGGCGGCGACGAACCGCCGCTCGCCGCGGTGGCCAGGGCCGACGGCCGCGACCGTGCGTGCCGCCTTGGTCTCGTCGTAGTCGGCGACCACGAGCCGGTCGAAGAAGTCGCGACGAGTGGCGATGCGGGCGAAGGCGTCGCCGACCCCCCCAGAACCGATGAGCAGGATGCGCATGCCACTGAATCTAGCGTCAAAGAGGCCGATGACAACTAATTCCGGTCAGCTACTTGCCTCCGTACGACGGAGTCAGTAGATTCACCGCCACGGCGGGGGTTCCACGGCGGAGGTGGGGCGGATGGCCGAGACACGAGTCGCTTCTGACCCGGTGACGGGTAAGGGACTCGAACGAGGGGCTCTCGGCCTGTGGGGCAATGTCGTGATCGGGCTTGCCTCGACCGCTCCCGCCTACAGCCTGGCTGCAACGCTGGGCTACGTCGTGCTCGTGGTAGGCGACCGTGCGCCGGCGATGTTCATCGTGGCGTTCGTACCCATGCTGTTCATCGCCGTCGCCTACCGCGAACTCAACCGGTCGGCCCCGGACTGCGGGACAACCTTCACGTGGGGGACGAAGGCCTTCGGTCCGTGGGTCGGCTGGATGGGTGGCTGGGGCCTCGCCGTGTCGGCGATCATCGTGCTCGCGAACGTGGCAGAGATCGCCGGGATCTATCTGCTGGACTTCCTCGGGCTGGACTCGGCTGCAGAGTCACTCACCGTGCGGGTGCTGTTCGGCGTGGTCTTCATCGCGGTCATGACCTGGGTGAGCTACCGGGGCATCATCATCACCGGCCGGTTGCAGAACGTCCTGGTATCTGTCCAGTTCGTGGTCCTCGTCCTGTTCAGCGTGATCGCCCTGGGCAAGGTCTTCGACGACTCGGCCGGCTCACAGGCGGTGAACCCGTCGTGGGAGTGGTTCTCGCCGAGCGGGCTCAGCTCCTCGGCCATCGCCGAGGGGGTCATTCTCTGCATCTTCATCTACTGGGGCTGGGACTCGTGCCTCGCGGTCACCGAGGAGACTAAGAACGCCGACGTGGTCGCCGGCAAGGCCGCGGTCGTCAGCACGGTGATCCTGCTCGCGACGTACCTCATGGTCGCGATCGCCGTCCAGGCGTATGCGGGCTTCGGCACCGACGGGATCGGCCTGGGCAACGAGGAGAACCTCGACGACGTGTTCACCGTGCTCGGCGACCCGGTGTTCGGCGGCATCCTGGCGTCCTTGCTGTTGCTGACGGTCGCGATCTCGGCGGCGTCGTCGACGCAGACGACGATCCTGCCGACCGCACGCGGCACGCTGGCCATGGCGGTGTACGGCGCCATCCCGAAGCAGTTCGCTCGCGTGCATCCTCGCTACCACACGCCGTCCTTCAGCACGTTGGTCGTGGGAGCAACCGCGACCTTCTTTTATCTCGTGCTCTCGTTCGTGAGCCAGAACTCGCTGCAGGACTCGATCCTGTCGCTCGGGCTGGCCGTCGCGTTCTACTACGGCATCACCGGATTCGCCTGTGTGTGGTTCTTCCGGCGCACGCTGTTCAGCAGCGGACGCAACTTCTGGCTGCGCGGGCTGCTGCCGCTGCTCGGCTCGATCGGTATGACGTGGGCGTTCGTCAAGAGCGCCACGGACATGATCGACCCCGACTACGGCTTCACGACGTTCGGCAACGTCGGTGGTGTCTTCGTGATCGGCGTCGGCATGCTCGCCCTGGGCGTCCCGCTGATGCTGGCTTGCGCCGTCAAGCTGCGCCCGTTCTTCCGCGGCGAGACGCTGGACGCGAGCACCCCGATCCTCGTGCCGGACACCGGCGAACCCCCGCGCGGCGGTCTGTAGCGGGGGAAGAATGCGGGATCGGCAACGCAGGAGCCTGTCTTGCCAGGAATCCGTGTCCGGAGGTCGTCGTAGGAACGGAATCACTTGCCAACCGGCATTCAGGTTGGCAAGGATCGCCGCATGGCCGTACGCGAGCGCGGTGTCGTGCTGGACTCGATCGCCAAAGCGATCATCGAGCAACTCCAACTGGATGGGCGCCGCTCGTACGCAGCGATAGGTAAGGCGGTCGGGCTGTCCGAGGCAGCCGTCCGGCAGCGCGTGCAGCGCCTTGTCGAGACCGGCGTCGTGCAGATCGTGGCTGTGACCGACCCGATGCAGGTGGGCTTCGAGCGGCAGGCGTTGATCGGCCTGAAGACGACGGGCGACGTCAACGGGCTCGCCGACGCCCTCGCCGAGATCCCCGAGGTCGACTACGTCGTCATCACGGCGGGGTCGTTCGACGTGATCGCCGAGGTCGTCTGCGAGGACGACGACCACCTTCTCGACCTTCTGACCACCCGCATCCGCGGGCTCGACGGGGTGGTCGGGACCGAGACGTTCGTCTATCTCAAGCTCCGCAAGCAGCTGTACAACTGGGGAACGCGATGACGACGACACCCACACCTGTGTGGGCCGGCGAGGAGGGGAGCCGGACCCCGCGCGGCACCCGTCGGGTCGACGCCGCGCGCGACCACCTGTGGATGCATTTCGCCCGGCACTCCGGTCTGTACGCAGGGCAGGACGCGCCGTTGATCGTCCGCGGTGACGGCGTGCGCATCTGGGACGACGCCGGGCGGAGCTACCTCGACGGGCTCGCCGGGCTGTTCGTCGTGCAGGTTGGCCACGGGCGCCGGGAGCTCGCCGAGGTCGCGGCCCGGCAGGCAGAGCAGCTCGCCTACTTCCCGCTGTGGTCGTACACGCACCCGGCGGCGATCGACCTGGCCGAACGGCTGGCCACACATGCGCCGGGCGACCTCAATCGGGTCTTCTTCACCACCGGTGGTGGCGAGGCGGTCGAGACCGCGTGGAAGCTCGCGAAGCAGTACTGGAAGCTCGTCGGCAAGCCGACGAAGCACAAGGTCATCTCGCGCGCGGTCGCCTATCACGGCACGCCGCACGGCGCGCTGGCGATCACCGGCATCCCGGGAGCCAAGGAGGCGTTCGAGCCGCTCGTGCCGGGCGGGCTCAAGGTGCCCAACACCAATGCCTACCACGCACCGGATCATGTCCGCGACGACGGCAAGGCCTTCGGGCGCTGGGCCGCCGACCGGATCGAGGAGGCGATCCTGTTCGAGGGGCCGGACACCGTCGCCGCGGTGTTCCTCGAACCGGTGCAGAACTCCGGCGGCTGCTTACCCCCGCCGCCGGGTTACTTCGACCGGGTGCGCGAGATCTGCGACCAGCACGACGTGCTGCTGGTGTCCGACGAGGTCATCTGCGCCTTCGGCCGGATCGGGTCGATCTTCGCCTGCG
Source organism: Jiangellaceae bacterium (assembly GCA_050743075.1). Lineage (GTDB taxonomy): Bacteria > Actinomycetota > Actinomycetes > Jiangellales > Jiangellaceae > JBOGDS01. Next base: position 69,197 of record JBOGDS010000002.1, read on the forward strand.
ACGACTTCGGCTACCTCCCGGACATGATCACCTGTGCCAAGGGCATGACCTCGGGGTACTCGCCGATCGGGGCGATGATCGCGTCGGACCGGCTGTTCGAGCCGTTCACGAAGGGCACGACGACGTTCGCCCACGGGTTCACGTTCGGCGGCCACCCGGTATCGGCGGCTGTGGCGATGGCCAACCTGGACATCTTCGAGCGCGAGGGCATCACCGACCACGTCAAGGAGACGGCGCCGGCATTCCGGGCGACGCTGGACAAGCTGCTCGACCTGCCCATCGTCGGCGACGTGCGGGGCGCCGGCTACTTCTACGGGATCGAGCTGGTCAAGGACAAGGACACCCGCGAGACGTTCGACGCCGACGAGTCCGAGCGACTCCTGCGCGGCTTCCTGTCCAAGGCGCTGTTCGAGGCGGGCCTCTACTGCCGCGCCGACGACCGCGGCGACCCGGTCGTCCAGCTGGCGCCGCCGCTGATCGCCGAGCAGGCGGAGTTCGACGAGATGGAGCAGATCCTGCGCTCGGTCCTGACCGACGCCTGGACGCACGTCTGAGACCCGGCGACGTCCTTCACAGCACCGTCTACCACGTCCGTCCGGCCTACCTCCCCAAGCGATGTGGCTGCAAGCCGTCGCCGCGCCATTGAGCGCCCATGACCCTCGAGCGACCAAGGTCGTCGGTGCGGACGAAGCTGCAGAAGGCGCCGGGTCGGAAGCGGAATCCGAAGATCCGTCCGATGTCGGCCAGGGCGTAGGCGAAGTGGCCGGTGCAGACGCCGACCAGCCGCGATTGGCCCGATTTGAGCGCGAGGTGGATCGCCGGATCCGGAATGCCCTCGTGGACGAAAGGCTCGTCCCGGCGCAGGTCCCAGTCGACCATCCACATCACGATCGTGATGCGCGTCGGGCCTGTACCCATGAGCATGATGGCGTGCAGCGACGGCGAGGAACGACAGCAGCTGGCAGGAGCTGGTGGCCATCAGGGAGCCGTTGTTCGGGGTTGGGCCCTCCAGACCAGATGCGACCGGTATCTGTGCTCGGTCGAGGCCATCGGCCAACATTCCATCCACAGCGACGAGCTCACGCCGTTCGCGTCGGCCACGCTGCCTGGATATGATCGCGCTCGCACGTACGGACGCGAAACCATTGGGAGAGTGCGATGAGCGAAGGTGACCGACTGCCGCGCGGCGTCGATCCGACTGTGCCCAACATCGCACGGATGTACGACTACGCCCTTGGTGGCAAGGACAACCTCGCCGTTGACCGCGCGGCGATGGAGCAGATCTTCGGAGTCGTTCCCTACGGGCCGCGTCCGGCGCTGGAGAACCGCGCCTTCCTCGGCCGCACGGTGCGCTTCCTGACCGAGGCCGGCATCAGGCAGTTCCTCGATCTCGGATCCGGGTTGCCCACCCAGGGCAACGTGCACGAGGTCGCGCACGAGGTGGCGCCAGAAACGCGCGGGGTGTACATCGACTACGACCCGGTGGCGATCAGCCACAGCCGGGCGTTGCTCTCGGGTGTCGACAACTTCGACGCGGCCCAGGCCGACATGCGCCGCCCCGACGAGATCCTGAGCGATCCCACGGTCACCGCGATGATCGACTTCACCAGACCGACAGCCGTCCTGCTCGCCGCGGTACTGCATTCGGTGACTGACGACGAGGATCCAGCCGGCATCGTGGGTCGGCTTCGAGAGGCCATGGCTCCCGGCAGTTACGTGGTCATCTCGCACATCACCAGCCATGAGCAGCCGGCCGAGTACGTCACCCACGTCCGCAAGGTGTTCGACCAGGCCCGCGAACCGATGGTCCCTCGCAGCCGCGACGAGATCCTGAGGTTCTTCGACGGGTTCGAGCTGGTCGAGCCGGGCCTGGTCGCGGCCCCGGACTGGCGTCCGGAGGAGGCCGACAACGATGACCAGCCGCCCACGGGCTTCATCCTGGGTGGCGTCGGCGTCGTGCGCTGACGCTCGCAGGGCGCGAAGCAGGTCGAGGTCTTCACGAAGTCGGCGCCGGTGGCTTCGGCGCTGGCGTCGAGGAACGACCGAACGGCCGGGGTCACGCGTAGCGGCCATTCGTGCGCGCAACCACCGTCGTGCGGCCCGGCTCGGACTCCAGCACGACCGGCTCGATCCCGACCCTCGGAGAGCTTCTCGGCGACGTACTCGGCCGCCTTGCGTTCACCCGGGGCCGCTGCCGTAGCCGTGGTTCGAGGTGTCCAGGCGGATCAGGTCGCGGCACATCTCGACGACCTCGCGGTCGGGCGCGGCAGGCTGGGGCGAGGTCTCGGTCATCCACGTATCCTGCCCTCTGCGGTGGTCACCCGAGGAAGCCACGCAGCAGCGCGGCCGTGCCCTCCAGGTGCTCCTCCATTGCCTGCCTGGCCGCCCTCGGTCGCCCGGAGAGCACGGCGTCGACGACCCGCCGGTGCTGCTCGGTGGAGTGCTCGAGGTTGCGTGGCAACAGCGGGATCGCGTCGAGCAGGTCATTCAGCCGCATCCGGACATCGGCGACCGCCGCCGACAGCGAGGGCGACCCCGCCATGCCCGCCAAGGCCACGTGCATGCGCGAGTCGATCGGGCGGTACTCGCCGATCTCGACGGCACGCTCCTCCGCCAGCATCCGGCGCAGCGCGGTCACCTGCTCGGGGGGATGGTCACGCTGCGCGGCCAGTTCGACCGCACCAGGCTCGAGCACCTGGCGAAGCAGGAGCGCATCGGTGAGCTCGTCGCCCATGTCGTCGGCGATTGCGCGAACGTTACGCGCGTCACGCCGCCACTCCGCGGTCGGAAGCACGAACGTCCCCCCGAAACGGCCGCGCCGGGATTCGAAGAAGCCCTCCTGAGCCAGCGCCCGGATCGCTTCGCGTAGAGTCACCCGGCTGACCCCGAACTGCTGAGCCAACTCGCGCTCGCTCGGCAGCCGCTCCCCCGGTCGCACCTGGCCGAGTTTGACGGCCTGCAGCAGCCTCTCGACCGTCTCCTCGAAGGCATTGCCGCCACGGATGCGACGAAACACCGGGTGCGGCACGGCCAACACGGTCACACTCGCACACTACTCGGGCGTCACGTACGCGGCGGTGATACCTCCGTCGACGAGGAAGGTCGACCCGTTGACGTACGAGGACTCGTCGCTGGCGAGGAACAGCGCCGCAGCGGCGATCTCCCGTGCCGTCGCCAGCCGACCCATCGGCAGGTGTATCCGCCGGCGCTCGTAGCTGGCCGGGTCGTCATCGAACAGCCGCATGAGCAGGGGCGTCTCCACCGGACCGGGGCACAGCGCGTTGACCCGCACCCCCCGCCTGGCGAACTCGACCGCTAGCTCCCGTGACATCGACAGCACGGCGCCCTTGGATGCCGTGTACGAGATCTGCGAGGTGGCAGCGCCCATCAGCGCGACGAACGAGGCGACGTTGATCACCGAACCGCCGCCGGCAGCGAGCAGGTGCGGGATTCCGTGCTTGCAGCACAGGAACACGCCCCGGGTGTTCACCTGCTGGACCAGGTCCCACGCCTCGACGCTGGTGTCAAGAACGGACGCGTCGTCGGCCGGCATGATGCCGGCGTTGTTGTAGAGCACGTCGATCCGGCCGTACCGCACCGCGACGGCGTCGTAGAGCCCCGCCACACTCTCCTCGTCGCCAACCTCGACCCGATGGAAGAACGAGTCAGGGCAGTCCGCGACGGTAGCCGTGCCGGCCTGCTCGTCGACATCGGCGACGCACACCCGCGCGCCATGCTCGGAGAAGAGCAGGGCAGCCTCACGGCCGATCCCGCCCGCCGCGCCGGTGATCACCACGACCTTGCCCTCGAGACGACCGTTGCCCATTTCCTCACCTCGCCGTGGCGACGAACACGTTCTTGACCTCGGAATAGGCATCCATGGCGTGCATTCCCAGTTCACGGCCGAACCCGGACTGCTTGAAACCCCCGAACGGCGTGCTCACGCGTACCGAGCTGTTGCTGTTCACAGACAGGACGCCGGTGTCGATCGCCCGGACCACACGCATCGCCCGGCTGACATCACGGGTCCACACCGAGCCCGAGAGTCCGTACGGCGTGTCGTTGGCGAGCCGGACCGCGTCGGCCTCGTCATCGAAGGGCAGGATCGTGACGACCGGCCCGAAGACCTCCTCGCGCACGACCCGCGCGTCCTCCGGGGCCGCCAGCACCGTGCACGGGTACCAGAAGCCGGGTCCGTCGGGGACCTCGCCGCGCAGGAGCACCTCCACTCCGTCGTGCTCACCGTCGACGTAGGAGGCGACCCGGTGGCGCTGTTCGGCGGAGACCAGCGGCCCCATCTCGGTGCGCTCGTCCTCGGGATCGCCGACCCGCAGGGTGCGGGTCGCCACCAGCAGGAGGTCCACGAACCGGTCGTACGCTCTCCGCTCCACCAGGATCCGCGAACGGGCGCAGCAGTCCTGCCCGGTGTTGGCGAACACGGCGTAGGGTGCGGCGGCGGCCGCCCTCTCGAGGTCGGCGTCGGCGAACACCACGTTCGCGGACTTCCCACCCAGCTCGAGCGTCACCCGGGTGACGTGGGCCGCGGCTGCGGCCATCACCGTGCGGCCGACCTCCGTGGATCCGGTGAAGGCAACCTTGGCGACGCCGGGGTGCTCGACCAGCCGCTGGCCGATCACACTTCCGCGGCCCGGCACGACCGTGAGGACCCCCTCGGGCAGGCCCGCCTCGAGAGCCAGGGCCGCCAGCCGTTGGGCGCTCAACGGTGTGAGCTCGGCCGGCTTGAGGACGACCGTGTTGCCGCAGGCGAGGGCGGGCCCCACCTTCCAGCTGGCGATGTTCAGCGGGAAGTTCCACGGCGTGATCAGTCCGACCACGCCCATGGCCTCGCGGAAGGTCATGTCGACGCCGCCCGCGACCGGGATCGTCTCGCCGTGGTGCTTGTCAACAGCACCCGAGTAGTAGTGGAAGACTTCCGCGACCATGCCCACCTCGGCACGGGAATCGGCCAGCGGCTTGCCGACGTTTCGGGTCTCGAGCAGTGCCAGCTCCTCGTGGTGCTCCTCGACGAGCGCCGCCAGCCGGCGGAGCAGCCGAGCCCGGTCCGCCGGCGCCACCGCCCGCCAGGCCGGGGCCGCTGCACCCGCCAGGGCGACCGCGGCGTCGAGGTCCTCGACCGTGCTGTCGTGCACCTCGGCGATCGGTGCCTCCGTCGCCGGGTTGTGGACGGTGGTCACGCGCGTGCCGTCCGAGCGGTACGGGCAGCGCCCACGAGCGCCGAGAACAGTGCGACGTCGCCGTCGGCCTCCGGGTGCCAGAGCACACCCAGGCAGAAGGCACGCTCAGGGTCCTCGACCCCCTCCAGCACGCCGTCCGGCGCGTGCGCGACGGCGGCCAGCCCGTGGCCCGGCTCGAGCGGCGCCTGGTGGTGGTTCGACGACACAGTCAGCTCGGTTCCGACGATCGACGACAGCAGGCTGCCGCGCACGACGGCGACGTCGTGGCGGGTGAACCGTCCGGGCCCACCGCGATGCCGGGTCGCGGTGGCGGCCGGCCCACCGTCCTGCAGGTGCTGGTCGAGAGCAGCGCCGCGGGCGACGGTCAGCAGTTGGGCGCCGCGGCAGATACCCAGGATCGGCAGGTCACGGTCCTGCGCCTCGGTGAGCATGGCCAGCTCGCCGCCGTCCCGGTCGGGACGTGTCTGCGTGGTCCGCGGATCCGCCGGCTGGCCGTAGACCTCGGGACCGATGTCGGCCCCGCCCGCGAGGACGAGCCCGTCGAGGACGGCGACGGTCTCTGCCGCGGCGGCCGCCATCGGCGGCACGACCAGTGGGCGGCCACCGGCCTTGGCGACGAGGTCGACGTAGGCAGCGGGTACGAGGACGGCGGGTAGGTCCCAGTCCCCCCATCGGGCCTGCTCGACGTGGCAGCTGATTCCAATGAGAGGTCTCGGCTGCGGTGCGGACTCGCCGTCCTGGGAAGTCATGTCTGCTCGAACAACCGCTCTCGCTCGTAGCAGGTGACGACCTCGTCGAAGAGCCGCTGCTCCGTCCGCGCATAGGTGAGGTAGTGGTCGACGACCTCGTCGCCGAACGCTGCCCGGGCGATGGTGGACACCTCCAATGCTGCGACGGCCTCACGGAGCGTGGAGGGCACCCGTGGCAACTCCTCGTGTGCGTACGCGTTGCCCGTGAACACCGTTGGTGCCGGAAGGTCGTTCTCGATGCCGTGCAGGCCGGCCGCGATGATCGCAGCGAACGCGAGGTACGGGTTGGCATCGGCGCCCGGGATCCGGCACTCGACCCGCAGCCCGTCGTCGCGGCCGACCAAGCGGAAGCCGCAGGTCCGGTTGTCCCGGCCGACGGCCATCGTGGTCGGAGCCCAGCTCTCGCTGGCGAAGCGCTTGTAGGAGTTCACATTCGGCGCGATGAACACTGTGAGGTCGCGAAGCACGCCGGTGAGCCCGGCGAGGTACTGACCGAACACCTCGCTGGGCTCACCGCCCTCCCCCGCCGGGAACAGGTTCCGGTCGCCGTCCAGCGTCCACAGGCTGGAGTGGATGTGGCACGAGCTACCGATCCAGTCGTGCGCGGGCTTGGCCATGAACGTGACGGCCTTGCCCTGCTGGTGGGCGATCTCCTTGGCGCCGTTCTTGTAGATGACGTGCCGGTCGGCCGTCGTCAGGGCGTCGGCGTACCGGAAGTTGAGCTCGTGCTGGCCGTGCCAGGCTTCTCCCTTGGAGAACTCGACCGGCATGCCGGCGCCCTTCATCCCCCGGCGCAGGGCTCCCACGTAGGCCTCGTCCATCGTGGTGGCGAGGACGTGGTAGTCAAGGATGTACGGCACCGAGGGCCGCAGGTCGCGGTAGTGCTTGGCCCGGGCGCCGCGGTAGGAGTCGTCGAACAGGTAGAACTCCAGCTCCGAGCCGATCATCGGCTCGAAGCCCAGACTCCGGGCCCGCTCGACCTGGCCCTGCAGGACCTGCCGCGGCGAGGCCGGCACCGGCGAACCGTCCTCGAATGCGACGTCGCACAGCACGAGCGCGGTGCGGTCGAGCCACGGGATCCGTCGCATCGTCGAAAGGTCGGGCAGCAGGTGGAGGTCGCCGTATCCCTCGTCCCAGCTCGCCATCCGGTAGCCCGCGACCGGATCCATCTCCATGTCCAGCGCGAGCAGGTAGTCGCACGCCTCGAGCCCGTGGTCGACGACCTCGTCGCAGAAGTAGTCACCGTCGACACGCTTGCCCATCAGCCGGCCCTGCATGTCGGTGAAGCACGTGAGGACCGTGTCGATCTCGCCGGACGCCACCGCAACGCGCAGGCCGTCGATGTCGAGCATCCCCCGCATCGACTGGCCGGGCGCGGGGCGTGGCGTACGACCCCCCATCAGTACCCGGCCGGCTCCGTGTCGGGCGCGACGCCGCCGGATCCGCCGACGACGTCGGCGACGCGGGTGGACCCGTACCCCTCCGCCGCGGGGTCGCCGTGCTCTCCTCGGGTCATGGCGAACTCCTCCTCGGGCGACAGCACCAGCCGATGGCGGCCGAGCAGGGCGAAGTACACGATGGCGGCGAGGAACCAGATCGCCACGCCTACGACGCCCGGTCGGTAGTCCGCGTTGAAGAACAGGGAGACCAGCGACACGGCCGCGATCACGCCCGCGACGACCGCACCCGGGACGCCGAGGCGACTCCGGTAGGGCCGTGCAATGTTCGGCTGGTTCCGGCGGAGCAAGACAAAGGACACCATCTGCATGAGGTAGGAGATGACGGCCCCGAAAACGGCCATCGTCAACAATGCCGCGCCGACGCTTCCCCCGCCGAACTCGTACAGGATGTACGCCAGGATGTAACCGATCACCGCGCCGAACAGCAACGCGACGTACGGCGTCTGCCGCTGGCCGTGGGTGACCGAGAGCCCGTGCGGGAAGTAGCCGGCACGCGACAGCGAGAAGATGTTGCGCCCGTAGGCGTAGATGATCGTGTGGAAGCTTGCCACCAGGCCGGTGACCGCGACCAGCGAGAGCAGCGACGCCGCAGTGCCGGAACCGAAGATGGTCTGGAAGCCCAGGAACAGCGGTTCGGCAGAGACGCCGACCTCGGCGGCTCCAGGAGCGATCCCAGCGCTGAGGAAGAGCGTGAGGAACGCGGCCACGATCAGCGTGAACAGGCCATAGATCGTGCCGCGCGGGATGTCGCGCTTCGGGTCATGCGACTCCTCCGCCGCCAGCGGCAGTTGCTCGATCGCGAGGTAAAACCAGATCGCGAACGGGATCGCGTAGAAGATCCCCGGGATGCCGTCGGGGAACCACCCGCCGCCCGCGTCGATCGCGTAGGTCTGGAAGTCGAGCTTGGTGAGCGCGCCCACCCAGAACACGGCCAGGATCGCCAGCGCGGCCAGGCAGATGAACACCGAGAATCGGAACGTTGCTTCGATGCCGAGGACGTTCAGGCCGACGAAGATCGCGTAGAAGATCAGCCACCACAGCGGCTGGGCGATGTCGAGGCTGAACAGGTCGTTGACGATGCTGCCCATGTAGCCGCCGATACCGACGACGATGACCGCCGGCGTGACGATGTACTCGATGCTCTCGGCGACGCCGGTGATGAAACCGCCCCACGGTCCCATCGCGTTACGACCGAACGAGTACGCCCCCCCGGTGTGCGGCATCGCGGGCGACATCTCGGCGATCGAGTAACACATCCCAGGTACATCACGGTGATGACGATCGTCGCGACGAGCAGGCCGCCGAAGCCGAAGTCGAGGCCGAAGTTCCAGCCGAAGAAGTCGCCGGAGATGACCGCGGCCACTCCCAGCGCCCACAGCGACCAGACCCCGGCGTGCCGGCGGAGGGTGCGCTTGCCGAAGTACTCCTGATCGACCTCGCGGTACGTGACGCTCTGGGGTGTGCCCTTGCCGGCCATGTGAGTCTCCCGGTCTCGATCGACGGGCGTCGAAACGTGATCGGGAAGGTAGACCCAGCGGACCTAATGGGTCAAGGTCATGCCTTAACCTATTTGGCGGTGGCTCTTTGTCGGTCCGGACAAGCTTTCAGCGCCGCTTCTGGTCCTGTGCGTCACGATGTCCGTGAGGCGGTGTGTGCCCATGCGGATTCTGGTCGTCGAGGACGAGTAACGGCTGGCCACCGGGCTGCGCACAGGCCTGGAGGCCGACGGGGTCGACGGCCTGTGGCTGGCGCGTGAACAGCCCCCCGACGCGATCGTCCTCGACATCATGCTGCCCGGGCTCAACGGGTACGTGATCTGCCGGACGCTCCGCGCGGAGCAGAACGGGACACCGATCCTCATGCTGACCGCCAAGGACGGCGAGTGGGACTAGGTCGAAGCGCTGGACACCGGGGCGGACGACTACCTGACCAAGCCGTTCTCGGATGCGGTGCTCGTTGCCCGGTTGCGGGCCCTGCTGCGACGAGGGGCGGCCGAACGACCCGCCGTCCTCGCGGCGGGCGATCTCCGCCTCGATCCCGCCGCCCGCCGGGCGACAGTATGCGGGCGGCGAGCGCCTGTCGTGTCTCGCGGTGCGGGAGAGGGGACTCGAACCCCTACGTCCGAAGACACCAGGACCTAAACCTGGCGCGGCTGCCAGTTACGCCACTCCCGCCTACTCGCACATCAGGGTATGGGAAGGCATGGTCACGGCGGGGCACGATCGTCCGCGAGGTCTCAGGGCTGGGCTCGTGTCGGGAGGCTCGGGTACGTTCGGCGTAGAGCCGACAAGCCGATCCCGAGGTGGCCCACCATGTCCGAGGTCGATCTGACCTCCGCCCCCGCCGCCGCTGCCGCGCCGGCAGCTGCGGAGCAGCAGCTGGAGCAACACCGCCGCGAGCTGACCGGCTACTGCTACCGCATGCTCGGGTCCGCGTTCGACGCTGAGGCCGTGCAGGAGACGCTGATCCGTGCGTGGCGAGGTATCGACAGATTCGAGGGGCGCGCGGCGTTGCGGTCCTGGCTGTACCGGATCGCCACCAACGTGTGCCTCGACATGCTCGGCCGCAGCCAGCGCCGGGCCCGTCCGATGGACCTCGGGCCGGCCTGGTCGGCCAGCTCGCCGCTGACCCCGCCACTGCCGGAGCCGACCTGGGTCACTCCCGTTCCCGACGACCGGGTCATCCCCGAAGGCGCCGACCCGGCCGACGTGGCCCTGGCCCGCGAGTCGATCCGGCTGGCGTTCGTCACCGCACTTCAGCAGCTGCCGCCGCGTCAGCGTGCCGTGCTGGTCCTGCGCGAGGTGCTGAGCTGGTCCGCGGCGGAGGTGGCCGAGCTGCTCGATGCGTCCGTCGCGTCGGTCAACAGCGCTCTCCAGCGGGCGCGCGCCACCCTGGCCACCGCGCAGGCCGACGAGGGCGACCCGGTCCGGCCTCTGGACGAGGAGCAGCAGGCCCTGCTCAGGCGTTACGTCGAGGCCTTCGAGCGGTACGACCTCGACGCGTTGACCGCCCTGTTGGACGAGGACGCGCGCATGACGATGCCGCCGCTCGAGCTGTGGTTGAGCGGTGTCGCCGAGATCCTGACGTGGCTGATCGGGCCCGGCGTCGGGTGCCGCGGTTCGCGGCTCGTACCCACCCATGCCAACGGCATGCCGGCCTTCGGACAGTACCGTCAGGGCGGCCGAGAGGCATGGGGGATCGTCGTGCTCGAGACGTCAGGCAACCGGGTCACCGGGATCAACACCTACCTTGACGTCGATCGGCTGTTCCCGATGTTCGGCCTGCCGATGAAGCTCGCCTGAGCCCTCGCCGTCGGCCGCCAGCATGTCGTCCAGCCCCAGGACGGCGAGTAGTTCCAGCAGGCGAGGGCATGGCCCGATCAGGCGGACACGGCTGCCGTTGCGGCGTGCGCTGAGCTGCAGCCGCGTGAGCGCCTCGACGTAAACGAGATCGGGCGTCTGCACGCGGCTCGCGTCGACGAGGACCGTGGCGACGTTCCCGTCGCGGAGCCGGCGGACGAGCCGGTCAGCGAGCACCCAGATGTCGGCACGCGTCAGCTCCGGGTGGACGACCACGCGGATGGCTCGACGCCTGGCAGGCCCCATGCAGTTAGGACCGCCGGCGGGGGCGGAAGTCATCGCTGGTGAGCGCATCGATGTCCAGGGTCGGCCCCGGGCCATGGCGCAGCCTCAGCCGGATTCTCGAAACGTATCGCGCGTGACCGATGAGTTGCGCGTCCGGCGGCGGTCTGCCAAGCAAGAGACACGAGAGGTGGAACCGCCATGACGACGACTGAGACCGCTGCTCTCCGGGCCGGGCGCCGGGAGTGGGTCGGCTTGACCGTGCTCGCGCTTGCTTGCCTGCTGTACGTGATGGACCTGACGGTGCTGCATCTCGCGGTGCCGGCGATCAGCGCCGACCTGCGGCCGAGCAGCTCCGAGATGCTGTGGATCATCGACATCTACGGCTTCTTCGTCGCCGGCGCGCTGGTGACCATGGGTACGCTGGGCGACCGCATCGGTCGGCGGCGCATCCTGATGGTGGGCGCCGCGGCCTTCGGCGCCGTGTCGGTGCTGGCCGCGTTCTCGGTCAGCGCCGAGATGCTGATCGTGACCCGTGCGCTGCTGGGCATCGCCGGGGCCACGCTGGCGCCCTCGACGCTGTCGCTGATCTTCCACATGTTCCAGGACCCCAAGCAACGGTCGATCGCCATCGGCGTGTGGATCGGCAGCTTCTCGGCCGGCAGCGCGGTGGGTCCGATCCTCGGCGGCGTGATGCTCGAGCTGTTCTGGTGGGGCTCGGTCTTGCTGCTGGCCCTGCCGGTGATGATCGCACTGCTCGTGCTCGGTCCCCGCGTGCTGCCCGAGTACCGCGACCCCGACGCCGGCCGGCTCGACCTGGTGAGCGCCGCTCTGTCGGTGGCCGCCGTGCTGTCGATCATCTACGGCCTCAAGGGCATCGCGCAGGGCGGCCTGGCGCCGGCGCATGTCCTGGCCATCCTCGCCGGCGTCGGCCTCGGAGTCGTGTGGGTGCGTCGCCAGCGACGGCTGCCCGATCCGATGATCGACGTCCGGCTGTTCCGTATCCGTGCCTTCAACGCCGCGCTCGCGGTCAACTTCCTGGCGATCTTCGTCGTGTTCGGCTACTTCCTGTTCATCGCGCAGTTCCTGCAGCTCGTGCTGGGCCTGTCGCCGCTCGAGGCCGGCCTGTGGTCCCTGCCGTCGGCGCTCGGCTTCGTCATCGGATCCCAGCTGACCCCGCGCATCGCCGGGCGGGTCGGCGCCAGGCGTCTCATCGCCGGCGGCCTCGCGGTCGCAGCCGTGGGGATGGTCATGCTGACCCAGGTCGGGCGCAACGACGCCGCGCTCGCCACGTTGGTCACCGCGTCCCTGGTGATCTCCCTCGGCTTCGCACCCGTGTTCGGCCTCACGACCGAGCTCATCGTCGGCTCGGCACCGCCCGAGCGGGCCGGCGCCGCGTCAGGCATCTCCGAGACCGGCGCAGAGCTGGGCGGGGCACTCGGCATCGCCATCATGGGCAGCGTTGGCGTCGCGGTCTACCGGGGGCAGCTCGACCAGTCGCTCCCGACCGACGTGCCCGTCGACGCGGCCGCAGCGGCGCGCGACACCCTCGGCGCGGCGGCAGGGGTCGCCGACCACCTTCCCGGCACGATCGGCACGCAGCTCTTCGACGCCGCACAGAACGCGTTCGTCAGCGGCATACACGTGGTCGCCCTGATCTCCGCAGTCATCGCCGTGACGGCCGCGGCGCTCGC
>JBOGDS010000003.1:0-79384 GCA_050743075.1 Jiangellaceae bacterium
GCCATCGGCGGCGCGGCCGGCTGGGCGGTCGCCGCCGCTGTGGACAGCCGTGGAACGGCGGCGGCCGTCGGTGCCGGCGCTCTCGGGGCTCTGGTCGCAGGCCTCGTCGTGGTCGGGTTGGTGGCCCTCGCGGACCGCGACGACCTGCGGGCGGTGCTGCGGCGGTGAGGGTCACGCTGGTCCTGGCCACGAGCACGGGGGGCGTCGGGACTCATGTCCGGTCCCTGGTGCAGCGGTTGCCGGGTTACGGCGTCGAGGTCGCGGTCGTCAGCCCCGCGGAGACCGAGCAGCGGTTCGGGTTCCGAACGGCTGGCGCGCGGTTCGCACCGGTCGCCATCGCTACCGGCCCGCGCCCGAGGGAGGACGCCGCCGCAATCCGGGCGCTGCGGACGGCGCTGACCGGCTCGGACGTGGTCCATGCCCACGGCCTCCGGGCCGCGGCGTTGGCAGGGCTGGCGCTGGGCCGCCGCCGGCCGGACCGGACGCCGTACGTCGCGACCTGGCACAACGCGGTCCTGGAGACAGGTCCCCGCCGGCAGCTCATCGCCGGGCTCGAGATGTTGGCAGCGCGGCGTGCCGACGTCACGCTGGGCGCGTCGTCCGACCTGGTCGACCGGGCCCGCAGGCTCGGGTCGCCCGACGCCAGGCTGGCGCCGGTCGCCGCGCCGGTGCTCGCCCCCGCAGCACGCAGCCGAGCCGAGGTCCGCTCCGAGCTGGATGTCGCGGACCGCCCGCTGGTCGTGGCCGTGGGCCGGCTGGCACCGCAGAAGGACTACGACACGCTGCTCGGCGCCGCCGCGGCGTGGGCCGATCGCAGCCCTCGGCCGCTGGTCGTCGTCGCCGGCGACGGGTCCGAGCACGACCGGTTGCAACGCGTCGTCGACGCGCGGGGCCTGGCGGTGCGCCTGCTCGGCCGGCGCGGCGACGTCGCGGACCTGCTCGCGGCAGCGGACGTCTACGTCCTGACGTCGCGGTGGGAGGCGCGCGCCCTGGTGGTCCAGGAGGCGATGCGCGCCGGCGTCCCGGTCGTGGCCACTGCCGTCGGGGGGATCCCCGAGCTGGTGGGAGACGCCGCCGTGCTCGTGCCGGCCGGCGATGCCGGTGCCGTGGCGGCTGCCGTCGTCGGGCTGCTCGACGACCACGACGTGCGCCGAGACCTGAACCGACGGGGCCGCGAGCGTGCGCAGAGCTGGCCCGACGAGGGCGACACGGCCGGCCAGGCCGCGGCCGTGTACGCCGAGCTGGTCCGAGGCTAGTATCGGCCGACCCGAGCCACTATGGTTCGGTTTGGTCAGGCATACTGAGTATCTATCTGGGCAGCGGAGGGCGCGACCGTGGGAATCACCAGGCGGATCGTGTTTCCGGCGTTGCGCATCGCCATCCTGACCGCGATCGCCGTGGCGCTGCTCAAGCTGGCCTTCGGCGCCGACCCCGAGCCGACGAGCCAGCCGCTGACCCCGTCTGCGGAGGTCACCGATCCACAGGTTCCGGTGTCCCTGGGGACCGTCGCCAACACGGTCACGGTCGACGATGCCGTGATCACGGCCGACCCGGCGGTGCCGGTCAAGGCAACGGCCGAGGGTGAGGTCACCGTGATCATGGCCGACCCCGGTGAGATCGTTGCGGTCGACGACCCCCTGCTCGAGGTGGTGTCCGAGGAACCCGGTGGGACGGTCACCGAGACCGACGACGAGGGCAACGAGGTCGAGACGCAGGGCGAGCCACAGCGCCGTTACCGCACCATCAGGGCCCCGGTCGCGGGAACCGTCGGGGAGTACGAGGTCCTGCCCGGCCAGAGTGTGGCGATCGGTGACGCCGTCGGATCGGTCACGACCGGACGGTTCTCCGTCAGCGGCGCCATCGGCCCGGAGGAGCAGTACCGGCTGGTCGCCCGACCGGGATCGGCCCTGGTCACGGCCCGGGGCGGGCCGGCACCGTTCGGCTGCACCGATCTCACCATCGGTCGGCAGGACGACGACGAGGACGCGCCACCCGTCGACCCCGCGATGCCGGGCACCGGCTCGGGCACGAGCATCACCTGCTCCGTGCCGTCGGAGGTCAGGGTGTTCGACGGGCTCTCGGCCACGATGAACATCGAGGCCGGCGTGGCCGAGGACGTGCTCGTCGTCCCCGTCACAGCGGTCCAGGGTTCGTTCGCGTCCGGCACCGTGTGGGTCGCGCTCCCCGACGGAAGCAGCGAGGAGCGAGCCGTCATGCTGGGGCTGACCGACGGCGAGATGGTCGAGGTCACCGAAGGGCTCGCCGAGGGAGACATGATCCTGGAGTTCATCCCGGTGCCCGACGACCAGGTCGAGGACGACGTGTACGGCCGAGAGTTCGCCGGCGGATGAGCCTCATCGAGCTGACCGGGGTGGGCCGGACGGTCGTGCTGCCGGACGACCGTACGCTGCCGATCCTCAGCGCCGTCGACCTGGAGATTGTCGACGGCGAGCACATCGCCATCATCGGCAGGTCCGGCTCGGGCAAGTCGACGCTGCTGAACATCATCGGGTTGCTGGACCTGCCCAGCGCGGGTGACTACTGGTACGACGGCGTCCGCGTCGCCGACCTGTCCTCCCGGCGCCGGGCCCGGTTGCGCGGGACCGACTTCGGGTTCGTCTTCCAGCAGTTCAACCTGTTGCCCGGGCGCACGGCGCTGGAGAACGTCGCCGCCCCGCTGCTCTACGCGCGAGGCCGGGAGTTCTGGCAGCGGCACCGGATCGCGGCGCGGATGCTCGAGCGGGTCGGTCTCGCCGATCGTGCCGACGCCCTGCCGGACAAGCTCTCCGGCGGCGAGCAGCAGCGGGTCGCGATCGCCCGCAGCCTGGTCCGCTCGCCGCGTGTCGTCCTGTCCGACGAGCCGACCGGTGCGCTCGACGTCGACACCGGCATGGAGATCATGGGCCTGCTCGACGACATCGCCGCCCAGTCCGGCGCGACCTTTGTCACGATCACCCATGACCTCGCCGTCGCAGCCCGGGCCAGCCGGCACTACCGGCTCGACGCCGGTCGGATCACACCGCTCGACCTCGCCGGGCTGCGGCAGGCATTGCCGGAGCCGACGCTGTGACCGGCCTGGTCGCCGCCCTGGTCGAGGCCTGGGGGGAGGTGCGGGTCCACAAGGTGCGGGTGATCCTCTCGCTCGTCGGCGTGATGCTGGCCGTCGCGGCCATGACCACGATCACCGCAGTGGGCGACATGGCCCGCCAGGCGAACGCCGAGTACGCCGAGCGGCAGGGCGGCCGCCCGGCGACTCTTGGCGTGAATGCCTGGTCAGAGACGGGTTTGATCGACGCCGAGGCGATCGACGCCGCCTTCGCGGACGTCGTCGACCGTTACCAGATCGGGTACACCTCGATGTTCTCGTACACCGAGCAGGTCTTCCGGTTCCGTGAGAGCAGCGAACGGGTGGAGGCCCGGATCGTCGACGAGGCGTACGGCGACATGCACCGGATCGAGCCGGTGCTCGGTCACTGGTTCACCGAGAGCGACGAGCGGCGGTACGCGCCGTCGCTCGTCGTCAACGAGGCCTTCCTTGCCCGGCTCGGGGTGCCGGACCTTTCTGCCCGCCCGACGGTCGTCCTCGGCAGAGACCGTCCCGTCCGGGCCACCGTGATCGGGGTCGTCGCGAACGAGTACCAGGACGTCCCGCCGACTGCGTACCTGCTCAGAGCCGTGGCGCACCGGTGGAACGCTGCCAACGTCGAGATGTTCGGACCGCCCACTCTGGAGCTGTGGGTTCCGCCAGACCAGGCAGACGAGCTCACCGACCTGATCCGCCGCGACATCCGGGCCAGCTTGGGCGAAGGGAGCAACGTCGAGATCTACCGGATGGACTCCAGCGGCTTCGAGGACATCGACGAGCAGCTGACCTGGGTGATCCGCGGCGTCAGTGCGATTGCGCTGGCG
This sequence comes from Jiangellaceae bacterium, assembly GCA_050743075.1. Classification (GTDB taxonomy): domain Bacteria; phylum Actinomycetota; class Actinomycetes; order Jiangellales; family Jiangellaceae; genus JBOGDS01. The sequence goes on from JBOGDS010000003.1 coordinate 3,910, forward strand.
CTGGCCTCGCTCGGCCTGGTGAACATCGCCCTGGTGACCGTGCGCTACCGCATCCGCGAGATCGGCATCCGGCGCAGCTTCGGCGCGACGTCGGGCCGGGTCTTCTTCTCGGTGATGATGGAAAGCGTCTGGGCCACCATCGCTGCGGGGCTGCTCGGCGTGGGCGTGGCGATCGCGATCGTCAAGAACCTGCCACCTGACCTGCTCGACGTCACCGACCTGCCGCCGTTCCCGGTGCGTGCGGCCGTCGAGGGGATGGTGGCCGCCAGCCTGGTCGGCGCCCTGGCCGGACTGCTGCCGGCCATCGTCGCGGTGCGCGTGAAAGTCATCGACGCGATCCGCTACTGACGCTGTCCCGGCGCGTCAACTGTTAGGCTGAAACTCCGTGGACCGACCGGCCAGACCGACACCACGGGAGCCCTCCTTGGCGAAGACCACCCATCTGTTCGTCACCGGAGGCGTCGCCTCCTCGCTCGGCAAGGGCCTCACTGCCTCCAGCCTGGGCAACCTGCTCACCGCGCGTGGCCTGCGCGTCACCATGCAGAAGCTCGACCCATACCTGAACGTCGACCCCGGCACGATGAACCCCTTCCAGCACGGTGAGGTGTTCGTCACCGACGACGGAGCCGAGACCGACCTCGACATCGGCCACTACGAACGGTTTCTCGACCGCGACCTCAACCGCTGGGCGAACGTCACCACCGGACAGATCTATTCGACGGTGATCGCCAAGGAGCGCCGGGGCGAATACCTGGGCGACACCGTCCAGGTGATCCCGCACATCACCAACGAGATCAAGGACCGCATGCTCGGTCTTGGCGGGCCCGACGTCGACGTCGTGATCCACGAGATCGGCGGCACGGTGGGCGACATCGAGTCGCTGCCGTTCCTCGAAGCCGCGCGGCAGGTGCGCCACGAGATCGGCCGCGACCGGTGCTTCTTCCTGCACGTGTCGCTGGTGCCGTTCATCGCGCCGTCCGGTGAGCTGAAGACCAAGCCCACCCAGCACTCGGTCGCAGCGCTGCGCCAGGTCGGAATCCAGCCCGATGCGATCGTGTGCCGCTCCGACCGGCCGATCCCGCCGGGAATGAAGAAGAAGATCGCGCTGACCTGTGACGTCGACGCCGAGGGCGTGGTCGCCGCCGTCGACGCACCGTCGATCTACGACATCCCGAAGGTGCTGCACGCCGAAGGACTCGACGCCTACGTGGTGCGCCGGCTCGGGCTCTCCTTCCGCGACGTCGACTGGACCGCCTGGGACGACCTGTTGCGCCGCGTGCACCACCCGCGCTACGAGGTCACGGTCGCGCTGGTCGGCAAGTACGTCGACCTGCCCGACGCCTACCTGTCGGTCACCGAGGCGCTGCGTGCCGGCGGGTTCGCCAATGACGCCCACGTCCAGGTTCGCTGGGTGCCGTCGGACGAGTGCGAGACGCCGGAGGGGGCCGCCGCGCGGCTGCACGGCGTCGACGCAGTCTGTATCCCCGGCGGGTTCGGTGTTCGCGGCATCGAGGGGAAGGTGGGCGCCATCCGCCACGCCCGCGAGCACCGTGTCCCGATTCTCGGGCTGTGCCTGGGCCTGCAGTGCATGGTGATCGAGTACGCGCGCCGGGTGGCCGGGCTCGCCGACGCCAACTCCGCCGAGTTCGACCCCGATTCCCAGCATCACGTGATCGCGACCATGGAGGGCCAGAAGGGCATCGTCGCCGGCGACGGCGACCTGGGCGGCACCATGCGGCTCGGCCTGTACCCGGCGGTGCTGGGCAGCGGGACGCTGGCGCGTGAGCTCTTCGGTGCCGACCGGGTCGACGAGCGGCACCGGCATCGCTACGAGGTCAACAACGCCTACAGGGACAAGCTCGAGGCCGCCGGCCTGGTCTTCTCCGGCCTCTCGCCGGACGGTCAGCTGGTCGAGTTCGTCGAGCTGCCGCGCGATGTGCACCCCTACTTCATCGCCACCCAGGCACACCCGGAGCTGCGATCGCGGCCGACCCGGGCGCACCCACTGTTCGCCGGGTTGATCGAGGTCGCGGTAGCCCGCCAGCGAGAGACCCGGTTGCCCGTGGACGTCGAACCCACGGTCGCGGCCGACGAGTTCGCCGCGCAGGTCGGCGCCGCAGGGTGAGCGGCGGACCTTCTTCGTCGGCGGTGCCGCACGACCGCCCCGAGAGGTGGCCGGTCACCGACTCGCAGGTGGTGCTGGAGACCTCGCGAGTCATCTCGGTCCGTCGTGACAAGGTGCGCTCGCCTGCCGACGGCGCAGAGTTCGCCCGGGACGTCGTCGTCCACCCCGGTGCTGTCGGCGTCGTCGCCCTGGACGACGACGAGCGAGTGCTGCTCGTGTCGCAGTACCGGCACCCAGTCAGACACCGGCTGCTGGAGATACCTGCCGGCCTGCTCGACGTGCCGGGGGAGCCGTACCACGCGGCCGCCACCCGCGAGCTGTACGAGGAGGGCCATGTCCGGGCCGCCGACTGGCGCGTTCTGGTCGACATCTTCACCTCCCCGGGGATGACGACCGAAGCGACCAGGGTGTATCTCGCCCGCGACGTGACGGCGGTGCCGGATGGCGAGCGGCACGCAGGCGTGCACGAGGAAGCCGACATGCCGGTCAGCTGGGCACCGCTTCGCGACCTCGTCGACGCCGTCCTGACCGGCCAGTTGCACAACCCGCTGCTGGTGTCCGGTGTCCTCGCGGCGTGGACGGCCCGCGGGAGCGGGGGCTACGACACCCTGCGGCCGGCCGACGCCCCCTGGCCCGCCCGCGCCGCAGTGGAGCAAGCCTGAGCAACTCGACCGTGGACGTGACCGCGGACACGTCAGTCGTCGAGCACGAGCTCGATCTCGACGTCGAGGGCGCGGTACGTCTGGATGGCCCGGCGATCTCGGGTCGCGAGGACGATGCCGTGTTCCTTGGCGGCGGCGCCGACAAGCGCGTCGTACACCGAGCCACCCGCGATGCGGTGACCTGGGAGCGAGGCGATCAGGTCGGATGCGGCCTGCGGCCCGAGGAAGAGGCCTCCCGGGAAGTTCGCACTGAGAAGCCTGGCGGCGGCCGCTGGTGTGAGCCGCGCTGGTGGCGGCAAGCGCGTCAGCACCGAGAACGTCTCGAATGCCGCATGGCCGGCGAGCCCGAGCCGGCGATCCTTGAGTGCTTCGAAGACATTGTCGTGGCCCGCGTGGTCGGTGACGACCATGGCGACGGCGACGCTCGTGTCCACGAGGAGGTCGGGCAGCCTATCGCTGGTCGGCATCGCGCAGGGCCTGGACTGTGTCGTCGTCGATCGGCGCACCCGAGCCGCGGACGACGAGACGGCCGTCGCGTTCCTCGAGATCATCCCGGGCGACTGGCTCTACTCGGAGCCCGGCACCGTCGACGAAGACATCGACAGCCCCGGCGTGCAGCCCTATCCGGTCGCGTAGTGGCTTCGGCAGCACCAACCGTCCTGCCTTGTCAATGGTCGTACGCATACCCTCACAGTACCATGCCAGTGGTAAGACCCCCTGGGTCTCCGGATCAGTACCTGACTGACGCCGAAGTGGGCGCATCATGCTCAGGGAGGTGGCGCCCACCCCGCGATCAGTCGGCGGCGATGGCCGGGGGACCGGCCGGGGGCGGCGCCAGGCGGCCGGGGACGTGGATGCCGAGCCGGCCCATCTCCAGCTCAGCCAAGGCGTACACGACCTCGAGGTCGCCCCGGCGCCAGGCCGGGAGCAGCCCGTCACCGATGCGTGCCAGCCGGGACAGCCGGCGGGTGGCCAGCGCCCGCAGGGCCAGTAGTTCCAGCCCGTCCGGGTCGGACAGCACCATGCGCGCCGCGGCGGCGCGGCGCATCCAGATCAGACGCGGGATCACCCAGAACAGCACGGCAAGCAGGATGAAGAAGCCGGCGGTCATCACACCGGCCACGACGGCCATCGTGCCGACGAAGTCCTGCACCGCCCGGCCGGCTCCGGAGACGTTGCCGGCCGCGCCCGAGGCCCCCTCGAACGGTGACGAGATCGCGTCGCCGATGAGCGGCACGCTGGATAGGTTGTCGCCGGCCCCGGCGAGGTTCTCCGACAGGCCGTTCCCGGCGTCCTCGAGCAGGCGGCCTGGCCCGGACAGCGTGTCGATGAGTTCGTAGATCGCCTTCCCGCCGAGGACGGCGAGCACACACCAGGCGATGCCGAGGACGTCGGTGACGATCTGGCGGAGACGGTGGCCGGGTGTGTCTGCGTAGATGCGCACATGCCGGGTCTATCGCACCAATGGGTCAGGAGCTACCCCGACGTGGCGGACGCCCCGCCCGAAGGCATCATCGGGTGCGTGAGCATCCACGACATTCCGCTGCGAACGCTGGCCGGCGACCCCGCCTCGCTCCCGGCCGAAACCACGTTGTTGATCGCCAACGTCGCGTCGAAATGCGGGTTCACCCCCCAGTACGCGGGGCTGGAGCGGCTGCACGAGCGCTTTGCCCCGCAGGGCTTCTCGGTCGTCGGCTTTCCGTGCAACCAGTTCGCCGGGCAGGAGCCGGGGAGCAGCGAGGAGATCCTCGAGTTCTGCTCGACCACGTACGGCGTCACGTTCCCGCTGTTCGAGAAGATCGACGTGAACGGCCCGGCCCGCCACCCCCTTTATGCCGAGCTGACCAGGACGGCGGATGCCAGTGGCAAGGCCGGCGACGTCACCTGGAACTTCGAGAAGTTCCTCGTCGACGGGAGCGGCGCCGTCGTCGCGCGGTTCCGCACCCGGACCGATCCCGAGGCACCGGAGGTCGTGGACGCCATCGAGGCCAATCTGCCGGGACGGGTGACCTAGACTCGGCGCCGCCACCCGAGCGGGGCGGCCGCTCGACAACGGGGTTGAGCCGGAATTTCGAAGGGTCGCGATCGACGTGCTGGTCGGCATTCCCACCGAGGTGAAGAACCACGAGTACCGCGTCGCGATCACGCCGGCCGGCGTGCACGAGCTGGTCCGCCACGGCCACGACGTCCTCGTCCAGCGCGAGGCCGGCCTCGGCTCGTCGATCTCCGACGGGGAGTTCAAGGCCGCGGGCGCGCGGGTGCTCGACACCGCGGACGACGTGTGGGGCGAGGCGGAGCTCGTCCTCAAGGTCAAGGAGCCGGTAGCCCAGGAGTACCACCGCATGCGCCAAGGCCAGGTGCTCTTCACCTACCTGCATCTCGCCGCGTCCCGGGAGTGCACTCAGGCACTGCTCGGGGCCGGCGTCACCGCCGTGGCGTACGAGACGGTGCAGCTCGCGGACGGGTCGCTGCCGCTGCTCGCGCCGATGAGCGAGGTCGCCGGCCGGATGGCGACCCAGGTTGGCGCACACGAGCTGGAGCGTGCCCAGGGCGGCCGCGGCATCCTGCTCGGCGGCGTTCCCGGCGTGAAGGCGGCCAAGGTCGTCGTGATCGGGGCCGGCGTGTCCGGCATGAACGCCGCGGAGATCGCCCTCGGGATGCAGGCCGACGTCTGGATCCTGGACAAGAACGTCGCCCGGCTGCGCGATGTCGACCGGGTGTACCGTGGCCACGCCCAGACCATCACGTCGAACCTGTTCGAGGTGGAGAAGGCGGTCGTGGACGCCGACCTGGTGATCGGCGCGGTACTGGTGCCGGGTGCGAAGGCGCCCACCCTGGTGTCGAACGAGCTGGTGTCGCGGATGCGGCCGGGCAGCGTGCTCGTCGACATCGCGATCGACCAGGGCGGTTGCTTCGAGGGCTCTCGACCCACCACGCACGACGAGCCCACCTACCGGGTGCACGAGTCGGTGTTCTACTGCGTCGCGAACATGCCCGGGGCGGTACCGCATACGTCGACGTATGCCCTGGCGAACGTGACGCTGCCCTACGCCGTCGAGCTGGCCAGCAAGGGCTGGCGGGATGCCTTGCGGTCCGACCCGGCGCTCGCCCTGGGTCTGAACACCCACGACGGCCACGTGACCTACGGGCCGGTCGGCGAGGCCCACGGCATGCCGGCGGTCGACCTCGACGAGGTGCTGCGCTAGGCGTGGCCGAGACGCCGCTGGCTCGCGCCGTCAGGGGATACCTCGACCATCTCGCCGTCGAGCGGGGCCTGGCCGCGAACACGCTCGCGTCGTACCGGCGGGACCTCCGCCGCTACCAGGCCTTCCTGGCCACGCGGGGCGTCGACGAGGCCGGCATGATCGCCGAGGACGACGTGACGGCGTTCCTGCGCAGCCTGCGGGAGGGGGGCGGCGACCACGCGTCGCTCGGTGCCAGCTCCGCCGCCCGGGCGGTCGTCGCCGTGCGCGGCCTGCACCGGTTCTTCCACCGTGAGGGCCTGGCGGCGGGCGACCCCGCCGGTGCGGTCCGACCGCCCACGCCGCCGCGACGGTTGCCGAAGGCGATCTCGCTCGACCAGGTCGAGAAGCTGCTGGCGGCAGCGTCGGGCGACGGTGCGCCGCTCGCGCTTCGCGACCGCGCCCTGGTGGAGATGCTCTACGGCACCGGGTCGCGGATCTCCGAGGCGGTGGGCCTCGACCGCGACGACCTCGACCTGGACGCCGGGACCGTGCTGCTGCGGGGCAAGGGCGGCAAGGAGCGGATCGTCCCGGTCGGCACGTACGCCCGCGAGGCTGTGTCGGCCTACCTGGTGCGGGCACGGCCCTCCTTGGCCGCATCCGGACCCGCGACGCCGGCGCTGTTCCTGAACGCCCGGGGCGGCCGCCTGTCGCGGCAGAGCGCCTGGACCGTGCTACGGACGGTCGCCGCGCGGGCCCGGCTCGCGACCCACATCTCGCCGCACACCCTGCGGCACACGTTCGCGACCCACCTCATCGACGGGGGGGCCGACGTCCGGGTGGTGCAGGAGCTGCTCGGGCACGCGTCGGTGACGACGACGCAGATCTACACCCTGGTCACGGTCGACCGGCTCCGCGAGGTCTACGCGGCGGCGCACCCCCGCGCCAGGTAACGGCCGCGTGGAGCGAAGCGGATATGCGCGGTCCGGTCTCCTGCGGTAGGAACTGCACATGACAAGGGCCGACGCACTGGACCAGGGTCGGGCGGCGTTCGATCGCCAGGCCTGGGCGGAGGCCTACGCCCAGCTCTCGACCGCGGATCAGGAGTCGCCGCTCCAACCGGAGGATCTCGAGCGACTTGCGGTGGCAGCTCACCTGCTCGGTAAGGACGCCGACTGCGACGAGCTGTTGGAGCGTGCGCACCATGAGTTCTTGCGCGACGGCGCCGTGGCGCGGGCCGTGCGGTGTGCGTACCACCTCGTGATGTCCCTGATGCTCCGCGGGGAGCACGCCCGCGGTGGCGGCTGGCTCGGCCGGGCCCGGCGGTTGCTCGACGAGGGCGGGCTGGACTGTGTGGAACAGGGTTACCTGCTCGCGCCGGTCGCCCTGCAGAGCATGGCGCAGGGCGACGCCACGACCGCGTACGCCACGTTCTGCCAGATCGCGGAGATCGCCGACCGGTTCGGCGACCCGGACCTGGTGACGCTGGCCCGGCTCGGCCGCGGTCAGGCTCTGATCGCGCTCGGCGACACCGCAGCCGGAGTGGCCCTGCTCGACGAGGTCATGGTGGCCGTCACGGCCCGCGAGGTGTCCCCGATCGTCACGGGGATCGTCTACTGCGCCGTGATCCTGGCCTGCCAGGAGATCTTCGATCTGCGCCGCGCGCAGGAATGGACTGCGGCGCTGAGCCACTGGTGTGCCTCTCAGCCGGACCTGGTGCCGTTCCGCGGTCAGTGCCTGGTGCACCGCGCGGAGATCATGCAGTTGCACGGCGCCTGGGCGGACTCCATGGAAGAAGCGCACCGGGCGCGTGAGCGGCTTTCGGCGCCGCCGGGCCAGCCGGCGCTCGGCATGGCGCTCTACCAGCAAGGGGAGCTGTTCCGGCTGCGCGGCGAGTTCGCAGCGGCGGAGGAGGCGTACCGCCAGGCCAACCAGAGGGGGCGCACACCCCAGCCGGGCCTGGCGCAGCTGCGGCTGGCTCAAAGTCAGGTCGACACGGCGAACGTGGCGATCCGCCAGGCCTTGGACGAGGCACAGGACCGCGTGACCCGGTCCAGGCTGCTCGCCGCGTACGTCGAGATCGTGCTCGCCACCGGCGATGTCCCGGCGGCGCGTGCCGCTGCCGACGAGCTGGCGCAGATCGCCGACGACGTCGGCGCGCCACTCCTGCATGCGACGGCCGCCCACGCGCAAGGAGCCGTCCTCCTGCGCGAAGGCGAGGCGCGCGCTGCCCTGGGCGTGTTGCGGAATGCCTGGACGATCTGGCAGCAGCTCGACGCGCCGTACGGCGCCGCGCGGACCCGGGTCCTGATCGCACTCACCTGCCGCACGCTCGGGGACGGGGACGGCGCGGAGATGGAGCTGGACGCGGCCCGCTGGGTCTTCCAACAGCTCGGAGCTGCGCCCGACCTCGCCCGCGCGGAGGAGCTCTCACGCACCGCAGCGCCGAAGGCCGCGGGTGGGCTGACCGCGCGCGAGGTGCAGGTGCTCTGCCTGGTGGCCACCGGCCGGACCAACCGCGCGATCGCCGCCGACCTGTTCCTCAGCGAGAAGACGGTGGCTCGCCACGTGAGCAACATCTTCACCAAGCTGGGCCTGTCGTCCCGGTCCGCCGCCACCGCGTACGCGTACGAGAACGGCCTGGTCTGACCGCTCCTGCGCAGAACTACCCAGGTCGCGGGGGCGTCGAAATGGGTTCTTCTCCCGACGCGCCGTCGCCGGCCGCTCCGTAGCGTCCTGATCGCAGGTCCAGCCAGCGACGACGGGAGGCGGCGGTGAGCATCGAGCTTCCGGTCGTCGCCGGTGCCGTGTCGACCGCGATATTCGCGCTCGGCATGCTGCCCATGCTGGTGAAGGCCGCCAGGACGAAGGATCTGAGCTCGTACAGCCTGGGCAACATCGGGCTGGCGAACGTGGGAAACGTCGTCCATTCCGTGTACGTCTTCGACCTGCCGGCAGGTCCGGTCTGGGTGCTGCATTCGTTCTACCTCGTCAGCACCGGTCTGATGCTGGTCTGGTACGTGCGCTACGGCGCACCGGCGAATCCTGGCCCGGCCGATCCCTACGCAGAACTACCCACGTCGCGCGGGCACGACGATCTGGTGGATTCTCCCGACGCGGCGATGCCCGCTGCTCCCTAGCGTCGAGCGCATGGGTTCCGCCGTCCGAAGGGTCAGCCATGAGTAGCAGCGATAGCCAGCCAGAGCGCTTCGAGACCGTGATCATCGGAGGCGGTCAGGCCGGGCTCAGCACGGGGTACCACCTGGCCAAACGGGGTCTGCCGTTCGTGATCCTGGACGCGAACGAGCGGATCGGCGACGCCTGGCGCCAGCGCTGGGACTCGCTGCGCCTGTTCACCCCTGCGAAGTACAACGGCCTGGCGGGCTGGCGCTTTCCGGCCCCTTCGGTGTCGTTCCCGACCAAGGACGAGATGGCCGGCTACCTCGAGGCCTACGCCGCACGACTCGGCATTCCCGTTCGAACCGGCGTCAGGGTGGACGGGCTTTCCCGGGCGGGAGACCGGTACCTCGTGACGGCCGGCGCCCGCCGCTTCGAGGCCGGCCACGTGGTGGTCGCGACCGGCGCACACCAGATCCCGAGGGTCCCCGCCTTCGCCTCCGGGCTCGATCCGGGCATCGGGCAGGTGCACTCGAGCCGCTACCGGAGTCCGGCGCAGCTGAACGACGGCGGCGTCCTGCTCGTGGGCGTCGGGAACTCGGGAGCAGAGATCGCCTTCGAGGTGTCCCGCACCCATCGAACCTGGCTGTCCGGCACACCCTCGGCCCAGTTGCCCGTTCGGCACGGGCCCGCAGCTGCGCGGTTCGTCCTCCCCGTCATCCGATTCCTGGGCACGCACGTGCTGACGCTCGGGACACCGATCGGACGGAAGATTCGGCCGGAGTTCGTGTCGAGGGCTGCCCCGCTGATCCGGGTCAAGCTGAAGGACCTCGCCGCTGCCGGGGTCGAGCAAGTCGCCAGGGCGACGGGCGTGCGGGGCGGCCTTCCAGAGCTCGCGGACGGACGCGTCCTGGACGTGTCGAACGTGATCTGGTGCACGGGCTTCCGATCCGATTTCGGCTGGATCGACCTGCCCGTGTTCGGCGAGGACGGGATGCCGATCCACCGGCGCGGCGTCGTGGATGCAGAGCCGGGCCTGTACTTCGTGGGATTGCAGTTTCAGTACGCGGCCGTATCGGATGTGCTCCCGGGCGTGGGCCGGGACGCCGAGCACGCCGTGAGGCACATCGCGTCGCGCAGCGACGCCACGCGGCGCGAGCCGCGGGTGCTCGAGAACGGGCGGAAGTCATGACGATGGCCACGAGCACCATCGACATCGCCGGACTCGATGGCGGCCTCGTCACGCTGACCTTCGGAGCAGCTCGCGGACCTGGTCTCGCGGGTCGAAGGTCGGTTGCTGCGCGCCGGCGACGACGGCTGGGACGACGCCGTGCCGGTCTGGAACGCCATGGTCGCGACCCCCGCTCTGGTCCTCCAGCCGACTTCGGCCGACGATGTCGCCGCAGCTGTTCGGTTGCCAGCGGCCACGGGTTGCTGCTCAGCATCAAGGGCGGTGGCCACAACATCGCGGGCACCTCGATCGCCGAGGGTTGCCTGACGCTGGCCATGTTTCGCATGCGCGAGATCACCGTCGACCCCGAAGCCAGGCTCGCGCATGCCGGTCCGGGATGCCTGCTGGGCGAGGTCGACCGGGGCGACGCACGAGCACGGCCTGGCCACACCGTGGGTTTCATCTCAGAAGTCGGCGTCGCCAGCCTGATCGTCACCGCGGACGACGAGATCCGCACCGCCAACCGCGACGAGAACGCCGACCTGTTCTGGGCGCTCCGGGGCGGTGGTGGCAACCTCGGCGTTGTCACGCGGTTCACGTCCCGCGAGGTCGTCCCGACCGTTTTCGGCGGTCTCATCGCCTGGCCCTTCGAGCGGGCCGACGAGATCCTGCGGGCTTACCGGACGATGACGAGCGAGGCGCCGCGGGAGCTTGCCGTGTGGATGATCCTCCTCCATGCCCCACCCATGCCGTTCGTGCCCGAGTGGCACGGCAGGAAGGCCTGCTCGATGGTGGTCTGTTACAGCGGCGAGCTCGAGAGGGCCCACGAGGTGCTGGCGCCGATCCGAGGACGACGGGGCGATCGGGAACCGGGACGCCCGCTACATGATGGGCGGAACGGCATGTGGGATCCGGACGAGCCGGACGCGGACTCGTTCGGCCATTGGATCCGCGATGCCTGGTAGGGGCTGCACCCGTTTCGACCGGTCCTACGTACATCAACTTCCAGATCGCCGACGAGGACGAGCAGCGTGTCCGGGAGGCCTACGGCGCCAACTTCGACCGCCTCGTCGAGATCAAGAAGACGTACGACCCGGGTAACCTGTTCCGCGTCAACCGCAACATCACACCGGCTGCCTGACGAGTCAGTCAGCGCTGGTCAGGGAGGCGCCATGACCGGGCGGGTACTCGTCGTCGGAGGCGGCATCGCAGGCTTCGCGGCGGCCCGCGCACTCGAACGGCGCGGCATCGGCTCCGTGGTGGTGGACCGTCTCGCGGCGCCGCCGGCGGGTGGTCTGGGACTCAACCTGCCGGGCAACGCGGTGCAGGCGCTGCGCTCGCTCGGCGTCGGCGACGAGCTCGCCGAGCGGGGCGTACCGATCCGGCGGCGGGAGTATCGCAACGCCAAGGGGCGGCTGCTGTTCGCCGTGGACGAGTCGGCCTTCTGGGGGACGTCGGTGTCGTCGGTGTGCGTGCGCCGCTCGGACCTGCTCGACCTGCTGCGAGCCGGCGTTCCGGCAGACACGGTTCGGTGGGGTACGACGGTGACGGGACTGACGGCCGGACCTGACGACGTACGGGTGCACCTGGGGGACGGTCGAACCGAGGCCTACACCCTGGTCGTGGGTGCCGACGGCGTGCGCTCGGCGGTGCGGCGGGTGATTCTCGGCGACGCCGACCCACGTCCCGCGCTCCTCTCGGCGGAGAGCTGGCGCTTCGTCGTGCCCAACCCCGGGGTGGCCTGCTGGACGGTCTGGTCGGGTGCGGAAGGGACGTTCCTGCTGATCCCCGTCGACGCTGATCACGTGTACGGCTACGCCTCCGCCACCCGTGGCGGCACCATCGGGGCCGACGTCGAGTGGCTCAGCTCAACGTTCGCCCGCTTCCCTGATCTCGTGCAGGCCACGGTGACCGCCCTCATGGCTACGCCGTCGTCGCTGTATCCGTCGCCCGTCGAGGAGGTGCGGGTCGAGCGATGGAGCACCCAGCGCGGCGTGCTCATCGGTGATGCGGCGCACGCGACCGGTCCGGTGTGGGCCCAGGGGGCTGCGCTGGCCGTCGAGGACGCTCTGGTGTTGGCCGACCTGCTGGCCGACCGCGACGACTGGACCCATGTGGGCGAGGACTTCGAGCGCCGCCGGCGGCCTCGGGTCAGCCATGTGCAGAAGATGACCGACCGCCTCTCCCGAGTGGCCAGGCTGCCGACCTGGTTACGCGACCCGATAGCTCCGATCGTCGGACCACGTACCTATCGCGAGACCTACGGCCCGCTTCGACAACCAGTCGCGTAGACCCCATCGCGTGATCTTCGGGGATTGGGCCTTCCTCACGGACGAGAACCGCGAACAGAGCCCTCGCAGGCGGTCCATTCGCGGTTTCGTCCGCGACGTAGTGCCCCGCGGGTCAGGACCGGCCGGATGGCCTCAGACCGACCCACGGGGCGTCGGACGCGACGAACTCGATGTCGTGGGTGTCGTCGGGGGCGACGATGGCGATCAGGGCGGCTCCCTCAGCGGTCAGGGCAGCGGTGGCGGTCTTGGGCAGCCGGCCGCTGAAGGGCTGGATCGCCAGCGTGGTCGTCCCGCGCCGGCGGGTGATGTTCCAGGTTCCGCGCGTGAAGCCGTCGACGAGAACGATCCGCGGCATCGCCCCGTTCACGTCGAAGCTCTGCTCGTGGTACCCGTCGGTGCTGACGCGGCTGCGGTCGGCGTGCGAGAGCAGCAGGTTGTCGTAGTCGTAGAGCAGCCGGGCCGGTGCCGGCGTGCCCGGGTCAGGCCGCGGCGCCTCCGGCAGGTCGAACAACTCGCGGCCCTCCTCGTCGCGGAAGCTGACGAGCTGCGGGCGCAGGCGGTCGACCACCTCGGCGAGCCGCGTCAGCCCGGACCAGGTCTGCGCGTCCCGCACCGTCGCCGGCCCGAAGGCCGCGAGGTAGCGCAGGACCATCTCGTCGACCGACGGCGCGGCGGACAGGGGCCGGCCCAGCCAGGTGTCGGCCGCCGTATGCGCGACCGGTCCGCTGCGCCTCCACAGCCCGCGCGGCGGCACCTGCACCATCGGCAGCCAGGCACGGACCGCCTTGGCGAGCGAGGCGGCGTCCCGGTCGGGCCAGCGCTCGCGCAGCAGCGTGCCGAACTCCTTGAACGTGAGCGCCCGGTCTGCGCCGAGCCTACGAGCCGCGGCCTCGAGCTCCCCGCGGTCGATGCCGACGAGGTTCCGGCCGAAGTTGCCGCTCATGCTGCGCTCGATCACCGGCTGCACCAGCGGGCGCAGCGCGAGCGCGTCGTCCGCGGTGACCAGGTGGATGGTCGATCGCATCAGCGCGATCCGCACGACCTGGCGCTACTCCATCAGCTCGCAGACCTCGCTGGCCTGGAAGTCGGTCAACCGGTTCCACAACCCGACGTACCAGGTCTGCGGCGTCTGGGCCTGCAGGCCCACCAGGTGCTCGACCATCTCGGTCGCCGGCATTGCCACCCGCTCCAGCAGATGCTGGCGGGCCAGCGTGGCGCGGTCCAACGCACGCAGGCTCAGCAGCCCACTCGACGCCGGCCCACCGACGGATGACGTTTGCCTCGACATAACCCGACCTTCCGCACGGGAGTGCCCCACCCATCACCGAGGGGCGGCGTGCTGTCAGCGCAGCGTACGGAAGAAGGTCCGCATGTCGGCCACCAGCAGGTCCGGCACCTCCATGGCGGCGAAGTGACCGCCGCGGTCGAAGTCGGACCAGTGCACGATGTTGTAGCCCTGCTCGGCGTAGCGGCGGATGGCGACGTCCTCGGCAAGGGCCGCCACACCGGTCGGCACCGCAGTCGGCGTCGGCCACGTCCCTGAGTGCATGTTCTCGTAGTACAGGTTCGCCGTGGAGGCTGCCGTGCCGGTCAGCCAGTAGAGCATCACGTCGGTGAGGATGCGGTCGCGGTCGACCGCGTCCTCCGGCAGTTCGCCGCGTGGGTCCACGCCTGGAACTTGTCGACGATCCAGGCCAGCTGCCCGACCGGAGAGTCGGTCAACCCGTACCCGATGGTCTGCGGCCTGGTGGCCTGGATCTGGAAGTAGCCGTTCCCCTCGGACAGGTAGTGCTTCAGCCGCGCCAACCGGGACTTCTCCACATCGGTGAGTTCGGCCATGGTGGCCTCGTCGACGTCACCGAACGGGATGAAGCCGTCGGTGGCCGCGTTCACGTGCACGCCGACGACGTGATCGGCGTCTACCCGGCCAAGGTCGGGCGCGACGAAGGCGCCGTAGTCGCCGCCTTGCCCGCCGTAGCGTTCGTAACCGAGTCGGCTCATCAGTTCGGCCAGGGCCGCGGCGATGCGCGTGGTGTCCCATCCGGGGTCGGCCCGGAGAAGGCGAAACCCGGCAGCGACGGGATCACCAGGTGGAAAGCGTCGGCGGGGTCCCCGCCGTGCGCCCGAGGATCGGTCAGCGGCCCGATCACGTCGAGGAACTCGACGATCGACCCGGGCCAACCGTGGACGAGCACCAGCGGGAGGGCGTCGGGCTCGGGGGACCGCACGTGCAGGAAGTGGATGTTCTGGCCGTCGATCGTGGTCGCGAACTGCGGGTACTCGTTCAGGTGCGCCGGTAGCGTTCGTGGTGTTGACCATGGGAGTTGAGCGGTCGCCGAGGGCAGGCGGCCCGCAACGACGAGCGGATCCTCGACGCCGCCCGGGCGGTCTTCGTCGCCGATCCGGAGGCACCGGTGTCGGCCGTGGCCGAGCGGGCCGGGGTCGGCATCAGCGCGCTCTACCGACGGTATGCCAGCAAGGAGGAGATGCTCCAGACGCTCTGCCTCGACGGACTGCACCGGTACAACGCCAAGGTCGAGGCGGCGCTGCGCGACGACGGCGATCCCTGGCAGACGTTCACGCGGTTCATGCGCCGGATCGTCGACGAGGACACCCACTCGCTGACCCTGCGGCTGGTCGGAACGTTCGGGCCGACGGAGGAACTGAACGCCGAGTCGATCCGAGCCCAGGAGCTCATCGGACAGTTCTTCGGGCGTACCATGGCGGCCGGCGTCATCCGTACGGACCTGGCCGTCGACGACCTCGGCCCGATCTTCGAGATGATCGCGACGATCCGGGTCCGCGACGAGGAGCGCGCCGCGCTGTTGCGGCACCGGTACTTGGCCCTGGTGCTCGACGCCATCAAGGCTCCGGCGGGAACCGCGTTACCGGGGCCGCCGCCCACTCTGGCCGAGGTCATCGAGCGGTTCCTGCAGAGCTGACCGGTGGTCTCATGGCGCGGCGCCACCGGCCTCCGCGGCAGCCGAGGTAGGCTCGCGAGCCGACAGCGTCCGTACCGTCGCGGAGGAGCTCTGACGGCTCGTGGACACCTCGACCCGGGGCAGCCGCACCGGCGTGCTCTTCGACGATGTGGGTCCTGGCGTGACGGAGTCCGAGGAGGTAAACCTCGGCCCGACGCAGCGCCCGCGCAAGGAGTTCCCGCAGCCGCCGCCGGTCAAGCGCCACGGGCCCGGCCGGGTCGTCGCCATGTGCAACCAGAAGGGTGGCGTCGGCAAGACGACGACCACGATCAACCTGGGCGCGGCGCTGGCCGACTACGGCCGGCGGGTGCTCCTGGTCGACTTCGACCCGCAGGGCGCGTTGTCGGTCGGGCTCGGGGTCGACGCACACGACCTGGAGCTGTCCGTCTACAACCTGGTGATGGAGCGCGACGTCAAGCCGGCTGACATCCTGCACGAGACGTCCGTCCCCGGCATGGACCTGCTGCCGAGCAACATCGACCTTTCCGCCGCGGAGATCCAGCTGGTCAGCGAGGTCGCCCGCGAGCACGCGCTGTCCCGCGCCCTGCAGTCCGTCATTCCCGACTACGACGTCATCCTGGTCGACTGCCAGCCGTCCCTGGGCATGCTGACGGTCAACGCCCTGACGGCCTCCGACGGCGTCATCGTGCCACTCGAGTGCGAGTACTTCGCGCTGCGCGGCGTGGCGCTGCTCCAGGAGACGATCGAGAAGGTCCGCGACCGGCTCAACCCGCGACTGACGATCGAGGGCCTGCTGGCCACCATGTACGACTCGCGCACCGTGCACGGGCGAGAGGTCCTGGCCCGGCTGGTCGAGGCGTTCGGGGAGAAGGTCTTCCACACGGTCGTGGCGCGGACCATCCGCTTCCCGGAGACCACGGTGGCGGGCTTGCCGATCACCAGCTTCGCGCCCGAGTCGCCCGGGGCGGCGGCGTACCGGCAGCTGGCCAGGGAGGTGCTCGCCCGGTGGCAGACGGCGCCCTCCAGGAGCTGACGGCTCCGCGGGCCGCCGCCGCCGAGCGATTCGAGGTGCACCTCGACAACTTCGAGGGCCCGTTCGACCTGCTGCTCAGCCTGATCGCCAAGCACAAGCTCGACGTCACGGAGGTGGCGCTGCACCAGGTGACCGACGAGTTCATCGCGCATATCAAGGCGATCGGCCCCGAGTGGGACCTCGACCTGGCCAGCGAGTTCCTCGTCGTCGCGTCGACGCTGCTCGACCTCAAGACCGCGCGCTTGCTGCCCAGCGGCGAGGTCGAGGACGAGGACGACCTGGCCCTGCTGGAGGCGCGCGACCTGCTCTTCGCCCGGCTGCTCCAGTACAGGGCCTACAAGGAGGTCGCGTCGGTCCTGGCGGCCCGGATGCGCGACGAGTCGCTGCGCTTCCCGCGGGCGGTCGGTCTGGAGGAGCGCTACGCCGCGCTGCTGCCGGAGGTCGTCGTCGGGCTCGGGCCGCACGAGCTCACGGCCCTGGCGGCTCGCACGCTCGAACCCAAGCCGCCACAGACCATCGGCACGGCACACCTGCACGAGGCCAGGGTCAGCGTGCGTGAGCAGGCCGCGGTGCTCGTCGAGCGGCTGCGCCGGTCCCGCAGCGCCACGTTCCGCGCCCTGTCCGCCGACTGTCCGACGACGCTGCACGTCGTCGCCCGGTTCCTGGCCCTGCTCGAGCTCTACCGCGACCGGGTCGTCAGCTTCGAGCAGCTCACCCCGCTCGGGGAGCTGACCGTGCGGTGGAGCGGCGATGACGGGCCGGTCGACGCCGTCACCGACGAGTATGACGACGAGCCGGGGCGCCAGGCCGCGCTGGCCGAGAAGGGCGGTCCGGCGTGAGCGAACAACCGCTGCCCGCCGAGCCGACGCTCTCGGCAGCCATCGAAGCAGTCCTGCTCGTCGTCGACGAGCCGGTCGCCGACGTGACGCTCGCACAGGTGCTCGAGCGTCCGCGAACCGAGGTGGCCGCGACGCTGCGCGGGCTGGCCGACGACTACACCGCCTCCGGGCGGGGCTTCGAACTGCGTGAGGTGGCCGGTGGCTGGCGGCTCTACACCCGCGCCGAGTGCGCACCTGTCGTCGAGCGTTTCGTGCTCGACGGGCAGCAGGCCCGGCTGACCCAGGCGGCGCTGGAGACGCTGGCCGTGGTGGCCTACCGGCAGCCGGTGAGCAGGTCCCGTGTCTCGGCGGTCCGCGGCGTCAACTGCGACGGCGTCATGCGGACGCTCACCACCAGAGGGCTGGTGGAGGAGGCAGGCGTCGACATCGAGACGGGCGCAACGCTGTACCGCACGTCGTCGTTCTTCCTGGAGCGCCTGGGGATGTCGTCGCTGGACGAGCTGCCACCGCTGGCGCCGTACCTGCCCGACGTCGAGGACGTCGACGGTGCCCGGTGAGACCGGAGTCCGCCTGCAGAAGGTGCTCGCGGCCGCTGGCGTCGGGAGCCGGCGGGCGTGCGAGGAGTTGATCGCAGCGGGCCGGGTGTCGGTGGACGGGGACGTGGTCCGTGAGATGGGAACACGGGTCGACCCGGCTGTCGCGGTCATCGCCGTCGACGGGTTGCGGATCACGCCGACGGAGGCGGGCCTGGTCCACCTGGCCATGAACAAGCCGCGCGGCGTCGTCAGCACGATGAGCGACCCGCACGGCCGGCCGAACCTCGGTGACTACGTCGAGGGCCGTTCCGAGCGGCTCTTTCACGTCGGGAGGCTCGACGCCGACACCGAAGGCCTCATCCTCCTCACCAACGACGGCGACCTCGCCCACCGGCTGACGCATCCCAGCTACGGCGTGGCGAAGACCTACCTGGCCGAGGTGTCCGGCCCGGTCGGGCGCGACGTCGGCAGGACACTGCGGGCCGGCATCGAGCTCGACGACGACGTGGTCACGGTCGACGGATTCCGGATCGTGGGACGGTCGGCGGGCAGGGTGATGGTCGAGCTCGTCCTGCACGAGGGGCGCAAGCACGTCGTGCGGCGGCTCCTCGACGCCGTGGGCCACCCGGTCGAGCGGCTCGTCCGCACGGACATCGGGCCCATCACGCTCGGCCAGCTGCGGCCGGGACGGACCCGGGCGCTGACCCAGGACGAGGTCGGGCGCCTCTACCGCGAGGTAGGCCTCTAGATGAGCCTGCGGGCGGTTCGAGGTGCGACCCAACTGGACGTGGACGAACGCGGACACTTGCTCAGGCGGGTCCGCGAGCTGGTCGACGCGGTGCTTTCACGCAACGCTCTGTCGAGTGACGACCTCGTGAGCATCGTGTTCACCGCGACGGCGGACCTGCGCTCCGAGTTCCCCGCCTACGCAGCCCGCTCGATCGGGATCAGCGACGTCCCTCTGCTCTGTGCGCAGGAACTCGACGTCGAGGGGGCACTGCCGCGCGTCGTGCGGCTGATGGCGCACGTCGAGACACCGCTGTCCAGGTCCGAGATCCGCCACGTCTACCTGCACGGTGCCCGCGACCTTCGCACCGACCTGCCCCGCGATCCAGGATGACCAGGACCGGTCTGCGGGTCGAACCGGGGGTATATCGTCGATGATCATGGGAACGGCGGGCACGCAGCCGTCCATGACGAGTGTCCTGATCGTGGGGGCGGGCCTGCTCGGCACCTCGCTGGGGCTCGCGTTGCGGCGGGCCGGAGTCGACGTGCGGCTGCGCGACAACGACGACGGCGCCCGGGCCGAGGCCGTGCGGCTGGGCGCCGGGCGCCCCGACGAACCAGGAGAGCCGGCCGAGCTCGCGGTGGTCGGGGTACCTCCCGCGGCGACAGCGCGTGCCGTCGTCGAGGTCCTCGACGGAGGGCTCGCCGAGTACGCCACCGACGTCGCCAGCGTCAAGGCCCAACTTGCGGAGCAGGTCAGGTCGCTCGCCCAGCAGCCGGGCCGGTACGTGGGCGGGCATCCGATGGCCGGCCGTGAGGTCTCAGGCCCCGGTGCGGCGCTGGTCGACCTGTTCGAAGGTCGCCCGTGGGTGCTCTGCCCGGACGCGGACACCGACCCGCAGGCAGTGGGCCGGGCGCTGCGGGTCGCACGGCTGGCCGGTGCCGTCCCCGTCACCATGCCGGCGAACGACCACGATGCCGCCGTCGCCCTGGTATCGCACGCGCCGCACCTGGTGGCCGCCCTCGTCGCGGCGCGGTTCGTCGACGCGCCGGCACACGAGGTCCGGCTCGCCGGCCCGGGCGTCACCGACGTCACCAGAGTCGCCGCCGGCGACCCGTCGATGTGGACCGAGATCCTCGCTGCCAACGCGAGCGCTGTGGCCGATGTGCTCACGGCCCTGCGGACGGACCTCGACAGGGCGCTGGCCGCGCTCGGATCAGCGTCACCCGGACCCGGCGGAGCTCTGACCGAGCTCCTTCGGGCCGGCGTCGACGGACGGGGCCGGCTGCCCGGCAAGCACGGCGCCCCGCCGACCGACTACGCGACCGTGGCCGTCGTCGTCGACGACCGCCCCGGACAGCTGGCGGCCCTCTTCGCCGACGCCGGGCGCGCCGGGGTCAACGTCGAGGACGTCCGGATCGAGCACAGTCCGGGCCAGCCGGTCGGGCTGGTCGAGCTCGACGTGCGACCTGGCTCAGACCTCGTGCTGGCCTCGGCGTTGCAGGAGGTCGGGTGGAGCGTGCACGGCGCCGCACTACCCTCGTCCCGTCCCGCGTCCGCCGCAGGAGGAGTGCACGTGCAGCAGCCGCTGTCCCTCGTCGTCGCCATCGACGGGCCGTCCGGATCGGGCAAGTCGACGGTCGCCCGCCGGGTCGCGGCTGCGCTCGGGCTGCGTTTTCTCGACACCGGCGCCATGTACCGGGCCCTCACCTGGTGGCTGATGGAGCAGGGCGTCGACCTCGCCGACCAGGAGCGCGTGGCGGCCCTCGCCACCTCCCTTCCCTTGCGGATGGGGCTGGATCCGACCAACCCGACCGTGCATGTCGGCACGACCGACGTCGGCGCGGCCATCCGGGAGACCCGCATCTCCGCCGCCGTCAGCTCCGTGGCGACAAACCTGGGCGTCCGCGCCGAGTTGGTGCGCCGCCAGCGCGCCGTCGTCGACGAGGGCGGCGTCGTCGCCGAGGGCCGTGACATCACGACCGTGGTCGCACCGGACGCGCCCGTGCGTGTGTTGCTGACCGCAAGCGAGCATGCACGCCTCGCCCGGCGGGCGCGCGACGTGCACGGAGTCGACGACGCCGAGGCGGTCGAGGCCACCCGCGACCAGGTGCTCCGGCGCGACGCCGACGACTCCGCCGTGGCGCGCTTCCTCGAGGCGACCGACGGCGTCGACGTCGTCGACTCGTCGGAGCTGACCCTCGACGAGGCCGTCCGTGCCATTCTCGACCTGGTTCGGCAACGGGTCGGGGTGACGCCGGCATGAAGGCGCCCACCCGCAGGGGCGCGGCGGCGGGCTGGCGGATCGCCCATGTCGTGATGCCGACCGGCTGGTCGGTCCGTGCCCACGACGCGCATCTGGTGCCGGCGACCGGGCCGGTGATCCTCGCGCCCAACCACGCCGGGTTCCTCGACGCTCCGCTCCTGATGGGTGCGGTGCCCCGCCCGATCCACTGCCTGACCAAGAAGGAGATGTTCTTGGGTCCGATGGGCTGGTTCCTGCGGGCCATCGGGCAGATCCCGATCG
Source organism: Jiangellaceae bacterium (assembly GCA_050743075.1). Classification (GTDB taxonomy): domain Bacteria; phylum Actinomycetota; class Actinomycetes; order Jiangellales; family Jiangellaceae; genus JBOGDS01. Next base: position 25,062 of record JBOGDS010000003.1, read on the forward strand.
ACCGCAGCGGCCCGGACCGCACGGCGCTGCTACGGTCGGCGGCCGTCCTGGCGGAAGGCCGGGTGCTCGTGGTCTATCCGGAGGGCCAGCGAGGCACCGGAGACTTCGCCGACGTGCGACCGGGTCTGGCCTGGTTCGCGTTGCGGTCCGGCGCCCCCGTGGTTCCGGTCGTGTCACTCGGGACCGGCGCCAGGGGGACGACCTGGACGGCCGTGCCAGCCGTGCGGTCACGGTTGGACGTCGTCTTCGGGCCGCCTGTGGAGGTTCCTGCCGGTGAGCGCTCCCGGGCCGCATTGACGTCTGCCAGCGAGAAGCTGCGCGACGCCCTGACCGCGCACCACGCCGCGGTGGTACGACGGTTCGGCCAGGCACCCAGCGACGGCCACCCGGCTTCGACCGGCGAGGAGACGACGTGACCGACGGTTCGGGCCCGGTCGAGGACGTTCACGCGGACGTGCTCGACGACGAGCCCTACGCCGCTGGCGACCACGACGGCCCGGTGCCTGTCGTCGCCGTCGTAGGACGGCCGAACGTCGGCAAGTCCACGCTGGTCAACCGCATCCTCGGGCGGCGCGAAGCCGTCGTCGAGGACGTGCCGGGCGTGACCCGTGACCGGGTCGCGTACGACGCGACCTGGTCCGGGCGACGGTTCACGCTGGTCGACACCGGCGGCTGGGACCCCGAGGCCGAGGGGATGGCTGCGCGGATCACGGCGCAGGCCGAGGTGGCCGCGGCCGCGGCCGATGTCGTGGTGTTCGTCGTCGACACAACCGTGGGCACCACCGACGCGGACGAGAACGTCGTACGCGTGTTGCGGCGTGCGGGGAAGCCGGTCGTGCTCGCGGCCAACAAGGTCGACGGCCCGACGGCCGAGGCCGAAGCAGCGGCGCTGTGGAACCTGGGGCTCGGTGAGCCCCACGCCGTCTCGGCCCTGCACGGGCGGGGGAGCGGTGACCTCCTCGACGCAGTGCTCGAAGCCCTTCCCGACGCGCCGGCCGAGACCTTCGACGTGGAGGTCGGTGGGCCGCGCCGGGTGGCTCTCGTCGGCAAGCCGAACGTCGGCAAGTCAAGCCTGCTCAACCGGCTCGCGGGCGAGGACCGGGTGGTCGTCGACGCCGTGGCCGGTACGACCGTCGACCCTGTCGACGAGCTCGTGTCGCTGGGCGGGCGCACCTGGCGGTTCGTCGATACGGCCGGAATCCGGCGGCGGGTGCAGGAGGCGTCGGGTGCGGAGTACTTCGCCTCGCTGCGTACCGCGGCGGCTCTCGATCGGTCCGAGGTGGCGGTCGTGCTGATCGATGCCAGCGAGCCGCTCTCGGAGCAGGACCTGCGGATCGTGTCGACGGTCGTCGATGCCGGCCGCGCTCTCGTCCTCGCCTACAACAAGTGGGATCTGCTCGATGAGGAGCGCCGGCTGACCCTGGACCGCGAGATCGACCGGCAGCTGGTCCGGGTCACCTGGGCGCCGCGGGTCAACCTCTCGGCCCGGACCGGCCGGCATGCCGACCGTCTGGTGCCGGCGATCGACACCGCGCTCACGGGCTGGGAGACCAGGGTTCCTACCGGGCGGCTGAACGCGTTCCTCGGCCAGCTCGTTGCCGCCCACCCGCACCCGGTCCGTGGCGGCAAGCAGCCGCGGATCCTGTTCGCGACCCAGGCCGGCACGCGGCCGCCGCGGTTCGTGCTGTTCACGACCGGCTTCCTCGAGGCGTCCTATCGGCGCTTCATCGAGCGCCGCCTGCGCGAGGACTTCGGTTTCGCCGGCACGCCGATCGAGGTCTCGATGCGTATCCGGGAGAAGCGCTCGCGCGCGTGATCCGTCGCTGGACGCCAGACACGGCGAGACTGTGCACGAACCGGTGGACAACAGGCCCTGCGCTGGGGGAAACCGAGCCGGTCCTGTGGACATCTTGTGGCCAGGAGAAGAAGGCCGAAAAAGATGCCGCCAGCCCCTTGCGCGGGGGTCGCCACGAGGGCTAGACATCTCTCACGTCACCAGCGACGAGATCCGGCTCCTGGGTTCGCCCAGGAGCACGCAGGTACCGGGAAACCGGTCCACGCGGAAGGGTCCCCGGAGCAGGTGACAAGGCTCCGCGGAGCCGGCTCGTCGAGCGATCGGTGGGTGCGGGCGATGTGGGGCTGGGCGAGGCCCCTCCATCTCATACATGGAGGGGCCTCGTCGTCGTGAGTGCGGCGGCCACCGTCAGGGCGTCGAGGACGCGGCGATGTCGGCCAACAGGCCGTTCATGCGTGCGATCTCGATGCGCTGGTCTGCGTCGATGTGCTGCGCCAGCTGGAACACGGCCGGCTCCTGCCCACCGGCGCCACCTGACAGCAGCTCGTCGACCATGACGAGCGCGCCCTCGTGGTGTCGGATCATGTACAGCAGGAAGAGCTCGTCGAAGTCGCGGCCCGTCGCCCGGCCCAACCGGTCGAGGTCGGCTTCGGTCAGCATGCCTGGCATCAGGTTGCCGGCGTCGCCGCCGTGGTGTTCGTGAGAGGACGCGTCGGGTACCTGTTCGCCGCGGTCCTCGAGCCAGCTCTCGAGCTGGACGATCTCGTCGCGCTGGGAGACGTCCATCCGCTCGGCCAAGAGCGGGATGTCGTCGCGCCCGGTCCGGTCGGCCACCAGCGCTGTCATCACCAGGGCCTGCTCGTGGTGGTGGATCATGCCCTGGACGAACGCCACGTCGGCCGGCGTGTGGGGCGGCTCGTTGAGTGCCGAGGCTGCGTCCTCCGTCAGCTCCCGGCCGGGCTCACCGGGTGAACCGAGCTGGACGACCACTGGCGGTTCCCGCTGGTCATCGTCGGACGTGCAGCCGGCCAGCGCCACCACGCCCAGGATCGCCGCGACGGATCTGCGTGCATGCAATGTCAACAGGGTCTCCGGGGAGGTCACGGCTTGTGACAGCTCTGGCCGTTCGTGCACCGTGGCAGTAATGTCTCTGCCAATCGTACGGTCCGAGCGAGGCACCAGGCCACCGTGACGACCGCTGTGCCGGAGGTGGAAGCCGTGGCCAGGAAGCCAATTCCTACCGCTCGCGTCCGACGCCGCAGCCTGGCGGTCGCCGGGTCTGCGCTGCTGATGGCCGGACTGCTGCCGCTGGCGGCGTCAGCGCAGGGAGAAGATCCGCGCATCGGCCTCGAACCGGGTTACCCGGTTGCCGAGGAGGCGAGCTGGAACGTCGAGCGGCTCGCCAACGTGCCCCGCGTTCCGCCGTTCGACGCCCCGCCCAACAACTTCGGCTTCGTCAACTCCGACCTCGCGTTCACCGGCGACAACGCGATCGTCGGCAGCTTCAACGGCTTCCAGATCTACGACGTCTCAGATCCCGCGGACCCGTTCCTGCGAGGCTCGTTCGTCTGTCCCGGTGGGCAGGGCGACGTGTCGGTCTTCGGCGACCTGCTGTTCATGTCGGTCGAGGAGACGCGTGGGCGGATCGACTGCGGCACCCAGGGGGCGCCGGGCGCAGTGAACCCGGAGCGGTTCCGCGGCGTGCGGATCTTCGACATCAGCGACATCGACGCGCCCGTTCAGGTGGCTGCCGTCCAGTTGTGCCGCGGCTCGCACACGCACACGCTGGTGACCGACCCCGACGACAGCGAGAACATCTACGTCTACAACTCCGGCACCGCCGGAGTACGTTCGCCGGACGAGCTCGCCGGCTGCATGAACAGCCCGTTGACGACGGATCCGGTGACCGACCCGAATGTGACGCTGTGGCGTATCGACGTCATCCAGGTGCCGCTCGACGCGCCCGAGGACGCAGCGGTCGTCAGCCAGCCACGCATCTTCACCGACGAGGACACCGGCGCCTTCAACGGCCTGCAGAACACACTCCCGGGCGCGCTGCACCCGTCCGGCACTCCCTACGGGCCGCTGCCCAACACCAACACCTGCCACGACATGACCGCCTACCCGGCGCTGGGCATCGCGGCCGGCGCGTGCCAGGGCAATGGGATCCTGCTCGACATCACCGACCCGGTGAACCCGGTGCGCCTGGATGCCGTATCCGACCCGAACTTCTCCTACTGGCACTCGGCCACGCTGAACAACGACGGCACCAAGGTCATCTTCACCGACGAGTGGGGCGGCGGCACGAGTGCCCGCTGCCGGGTGACCGACCAGCCCGAGTGGGGAGCCGACGCGATCTTCGACATCGTGGACGGGAAGATGGAGTTCGCGAGTTACTACAAGCTGCCGGTGCCGCAGACCACCCAGGAGAACTGTGTCGCACACAACGCGTCTCTCGTGCCGGTGCCCGGTCGCGACATCTTGATGCAGGCCTGGTACCAGGGCGGCCTGTCGATGATCGACTTCACTGACTCGAGCAACCCGACCGAGATCGCGTTCTTCGACCGCGGCCCGATCAACGTGCCCAACCCGACCACGCTCAACCTCGGCGGCTTGTGGTCGACGTACTGGTACAACGGCAACGTCTTCGGAACCGAGATCGCCCGCGGCTTCGACACGTTCGCGCTGCTGGCCAGCGACCATATCTCCCAGAACGAGATCGACGCGGCCTCCGAGGTTCAGTTCGACGAGTTCAACTCCCAGCTGCAGCCGCAGATCACGTGGGCGCCGAGCTTCGCGGTGGTCGGCTCCTACCTGGACCAGCTGGTCCGGGCCGACGACATCACCGAGAAGAAGGCCAAGCAGGTCCAGAAGGGCATCGACCGCGCCAAACGCCTCGTCGACCGAGGCCAGGACCGCGCGGCGGGTGAGGTGCTCCGCGCCACCGCGCGGCTGCTGAACCAGCCAGCTGAGAAGACGCTGCGTACCGCCCTGCAGGACCTGGCCGAGTCGCTGCGCTAAGGCGCTGATGCGGTCCAACTCCGCGAATGGCCGGCCGAGTCCGGTTTCGTTCGCGGAGTTGGACCGCATCGTTCGGGTTGGTCGGGGGTGGCGGTGTGTTCCATCAGGAGCCGAGCGGTATGGAGTGTCCCGCTCCTGGCTCTGTCAACCGAGGTGCCTAGGGTATCCGGACGTGGATCGTCCGGAATTGGGCGTCCGGTTCCTGGCATGCCTATCGCACGCTTCCCAGGCATGGACTGACTCGGGCGGCCGAGGAACCCTGGGGTTCGACCAGATCTCACGCCCTCGCGGCACGTCCGCGCACGTGAGCGGATGTTCCCAGCGGATCTACACTGCCTCCGTCCTCCCTGACTGAGCCATTCAGACGGGAGACGCCATGAGCGAATTGGCGACCGAGCCACTCAGTGCCGCGACATGGATTGCGTTCGTCCACCTGGCGGAGAAGCACCATGGCGTGTGGAACGGTTGCTGGTGCACCTGGTTCCATCGGGCCTCCACCGAGAGGGCCAGGGCTTCGAGGGTAACCGCGCGTACAAGGAGCGTCTGGTTCGCGAAGGCAGGGCTCATGCGGCCTTGGTCTTCGACGGTGATGTCGCGGTGGCGTGGTGCGAGTACGGTTCTCCGGCTGAGCTTCCGAACATCTACCACCTGAAGGAGTACAACGCGGGCCTCGACAAGGCGCCCGACTACCGCCTCACGTGCTTCTTTGTCGACAGGGACTACCGGCGCACGGGCGTCGCTGGCGTAGCGCTTCGTGGCGCCCTGGAGCTGATCGCAAAGGCGGGCGGTGGGGTGGTGGAGGCGTACCCACAGGACACGCAGGGCAAGAGGACTTCGGGCTCCTTCCTCTACAACGGCACCCGCAGTCTCTTCGAGAAGGCCGGCTTCAGCTACGAGCGGTCCAAGGGAAAGAACCACTGCGTGATGCGCCTGACGGTCTCACCCAGCTAGGACACAGCGCGACGGAGCCTGGACGCACGCACCTCGGCACGTCAATACGTTGGCGGATGCGCCGGACGGCTGTCCGTGCCGACCCGGTCGGGCCGATCCGATCGTGTGCGGGCGATCGCCTGAGACGCGTCGGAGGGTGGTTCAGCGTCGAGCCCGTGCCGTTCTTCGTCTACTGAGGCACGGCATGTCGGACGCTCCGGTTCTACCGTCGGGCTGGCGGGATTTGAACCCGCGACCCCTTGACCCCCAGTCAAGTGCGCTACCAAACTGCGCCACAGCCCGGCCGCCGTCGCACGCCACAGCCAGCTGCGTCGGGGCGGTGAAACACTACCGTATGGCGCAGGGTCCGACGTCGCGTGACGATCTTGAGGCGGGACTGCCACCGGGCCGCCGTCACCACGTCGAGATCGTGGCGGGATGCCGCGCCGACACCGCGTTGCCAACTGCATCGATTGTGGGGTAGGCCCTAGGCCATGGCCGCGAAGCGGGAACGGCTGGGGGAGTACCGCGACAAGCGGTCCTTCGACAAGACGACCGAACCTCGCGGCACGCGCGGCCGCACACCCGCAGGCAACCGCTTCGTCGTCCAGGAGCATCACGCCCGCCGCCTGCACTGGGACCTTCGCATCGAGCATGACGGCGTCCTGGTGTCATGGGCCCTGCCGCGTGGGTTCCCCGACACGCCGGACGAGAACCGGATGGCCGTCCACACCGAGGACCACCCGCTGGAGTACCTCGCCTTCGAGGGCGACATCCCGGTCGGCGAGTACGGCGGCGGGTCCATGTTCGTCTGGGACTCCGGCACCTACGACGTGGACAAGTTCGACGACGACAAGGTCGTCGTGCGCCTCCGGGGCAGCCGGGTGAGCGGACGGTTCGCGCTGTTCCAGACCCGCGCCGGCGACAAGGACTGGCTGATCCACCGCATGGACCCACCGGACCCGGGCCGTGAGCCGATGCCGAGCGACCTCGTCCCGATGGCGGCCACCCTGTCCGAGCTCCCAGCAGACGACACGGGGTGGGGCTACGAGATCAAGTGGGACGGCGTGCGCGCCATCGGCTACGGGGAGCCGGGCAGGCTCCGCCTGGTCAGCCGCAACCTGCGCGTCGTCACCTCCCAGTACCCCGAGCTGGGCCCGCTGGCACGTGACCTCGGTGCCCGGCACGTCGTGCTGGACGGGGAGATCGTCGCCTTCGACACCGACGGCCGGCCCAGTTTCCAGCGCCTGCAGCCACGTATGCACGTCACGTCCGAGTCGGAGATCCGCCGTCGCCGCCGGGATACACCCGTCACGTACGTGATCTTCGATCTGCTCTATCTGGACGGCCGCTCACTACTCGACCGGCCGTACGTGGACCGGCGCCGAGTGCTCGAAGCACTCGACCTGGGTGGCGCCGCCTGGCAGGTGCCGGCATACCAGCGGGGCGAGGGCGCGGCCTTCCTGGAGGCAAGCAGGGAGCAGGGCCTCGAGGGGATCGTCGCCAAGCGGCTGGACAGTACCTACCAGCCGGGCCGGCGCAGCACCGACTGGCTGAAGGTCAAGAACGTGCTCCGGCAGGAAGTCGTGATCGGTGGCTGGGTCGCCGGTCAGGGCCGCCGCGAGGGCGAGGTGGGAGCCCTGCTGGTCGGCTACTACGACGACGAGGCTCGGCTGCGCTTCGCCGGCAAGGTCGGCACGGGCTTCGACGCCGCCGCACTGCGGCTGCTACGTGAGCGGCTGGAACCGCTGCGGACGGACGTCAGCCCCTTCACCGGCCGCCAGCCGCAGAAGGACGCGATGTTGGTGGAGCCCCGGCTGACCTGCGAGGTCGAGTTCTCCGAGTGGACGGGTTCGGGCACCTTGCGTCATCCGTCGTACCAGGGGCTGCGCGACGACAAGCCGGTGACGGACGTCGTGCGCGAGGTCGGCTAGGGTCGATCGGACAGCGTCGGCCACGCTGGCCGACGAAGGAGGGCGCGCCGGATGGAGGTCCAGGAGACCGAGGTCCAGACCGACCGCGTCTTCACCATCCCCAACCTGCTGTCGTTCCTGCGCCTACTCGGCGTACCTCTGTTCGTGTGGCTCGTGCTCGGGCCACAGGCGGACGGGTGGGCGTTCGTCGTGCTGGCGGTCTCGGCGTTCACCGACTACCTCGACGGCAAGCTCGCCCGCCGCTGGAACCAGATCAGCCGGATCGGCCAGCTGCTCGACCCGTTGGCCGACCGCCTCTACGTCCTGTCGACCGTGGTGGCACTGACGTTGCGCGAGATCATCCCGCTGTGGTTCGCCGCGCTCCTGGTCGCGCGCGACGTGCTGCTGGTCGGCCTGGTGCCCATGCTGAGGCGGCGCGGCCTGACAGTCCTGCCGGTCCACTTCCTCGGCAAGGCTGCGACGTTCTGTCTTCTCTACGCGCTGCCGCTGCTCCTGCTGGGCGACGGTGACGGCACGCTGGCCACGCTCGCACGCGTGTTCGGCTGGGCGTTCGCGATCTGGGGCGTGGGCCTGTACTGGTGGGCGTTGCTGCTCTACGTCGAGCAGGCGCGCCGGATCGTGCGCACGACCTGACGGCCCCCGGATCCCCATGGGCCGACAATCCCGCGGCACCGGCCGCGCCCCTGTCGAGCACCGGCGGCGCGACATGGGACGATGTGGACATGGCGGCGCGACAGACGGGAGGCGTTCGTCCGGCCGAACGGCCGGACGCGTCGATGTCGTTGATCACCGACCTGTTCGCCCGTCCGCTCGACGAAGGTTACGCGGAGGCGGCGCAACGCCGCAAAGCTGCCGGCGGACCCGAGTCCTCCGGCAGCGGGCCGCGGAACTCCGTCGGCCTGATGATCGGACTGCTCGGCCTCGGGATGCTACTCGTCACCGCGGCGCTGCAAGTCCGGAGCCAGGCAGGGATCGTGTCGGTTGAGCGGGAGTCGCTCGTCGAGCGGATCGAGCGCGCAACCGCCGACGCTGACGGCCTGGAGCGTGCCCTAGCCGACGTCGAGAGCGACATCGTCGAAATCGAGGGCGGCCAGCTGGACATCCTTGCCCTCGGCGATGAACTCAGCGCCTCGCTGGCTAACCTGCGCGGCGCCACCGGTACCGGCCCAGTGACCGGTCCTGGCATTGTCGTCGAGGTCGACGACGCCGAGGACAGTCCGGGTGGGGCCGCCAGCGACGAGACCGACGTACTCGACCTCGATCTCCAGCAGGTCGTCAACGGACTGTGGGCGGCGGGCGCCGAGGCGATCAGCATCAACGGTCAGCGGGTGACCGCGATGACCGCGATCCGCAAGGCCGGCGCGGTGATCCACGTCAACTTCCGCCCCATCAGCGCGCCCTACGAGGTGAGTGCGGTAGGAGACTCCCGCACGCTCGCCAGCCGGTTCGCCGAAGGACCGGGCGGGGAGTGGCTCCGGGCCGCGGCCAGCCTGGCCGGCATCCAGTCCGACATCCGCAGCGAGAGCTCGCTGACGTTGCCAGCTGCCCGGGCAGCGCTGCGCCTGGCCGAGCCCGAGGAGGCCACATGATTCCCGCCATCGGCCTGCTGCTCGGACTCGCGGCCGGATTCCTGCTCGAGGTCGAGGTGCCGCTGTCCTTCCAGCCCTACCTCCCGATCGCTGTCGTGGCGGCGCTGGACGCCGTGTTCGGCGGCCTGCGAGCAGTGATGGACGGCGTCTTCGACGACAAGGTCTTCGTCGTCTCGTTCATCGCGAACGTCCTGATTGCGGCGTTCATCGTCTTCCTCGGTGACCAGCTCGGCGTGGGCTCACAGCTGTCGACGGCCGTCATCGTCGTGCTGGGCATCCGCATCTTCACCAACGTCGCCACGATCCGACGCCACCTGTTCCGTGCCTGAGTCCACCCGCCCCAGGAGCGCCGGCCCGGCGACGCCGGACGACGATCGTGAACCGGACCCCGTCACCCGGAGCCCTGGACCGGCGCCGGAGGACACGTCGCCCGCCACGCCTGCCGAGCGGTTCGTGCCCACCGCGCCGACGGGCCTCGACCGGCTCATCCGAGCACTGCGGGCACGACCCGACCTTGGCCAGGTCGCCGTGGCTGCCCTGCTCGGGCTGTTGGGTTTCGCGGCCGCCATCCAGGTACGCATCGACGACGACGACCTGCTGAGCCGTGGGTCGCGAGCGGATCTGGTCCAGATCCTCGACGGCCTCACCGTGCGCGGTGACCAGCTCGAGGAACAGATAGCCGAGCTTGAAGCCGACCGGCGAGAGCTCTTGTCCGGTGCCGACACGGAGCAGGCGGCGCTCGAGCAGACGGCTGCGCTGTACCAGCAGCTCGCCGTGCTGGCTGGTACGACGCCAACGACCGGCCCCGGGATCGTCGTGACGATCACCGACCCGGACGGAGGTGTCAAGGCACTCACGATGTTCTCGGCCGTCCAGGAGATGCGCAGCGCGGGCGGGGAGGCGATCGAGCTGGCGGGCGCGAACGACCAGCAGGTGCGGGTCGTGGCCAGCACCTACCTGATCGATGTCGACGGCGGCATCGAGGTCGACGGCATGTTGCTCGAACCGCCGTACCGGTTCACCGTGATCGGCGATCCGGACGCACTCCGGCCGGCGATGAGCTTCCCGCAAGGTGTGGTCGACAATGTCGAGCAGGACGGCGGGCGGGCCACGGTCACCGAGCACGAGGAGCTGGTCGTGGATGCGGTGCACGAGACCGAGGAGCCTCAGTACGCTAGCCCGGCACCGGCCGACGACGCAGGCTGACGTACAGGAGGCGGATGTGTACCCCGACGACCTGCGGTACACCGCTGAACACGAGTGGGTTCGCGACCCGGGCGAGACCGACGGCAGCGTGCGCGTGGGAATCACGCACTACGCCCAGGAGCAGCTCGGCGACATCGTCTACGTGCAGCTGCCCGACGTCGGGGCCGAGGTCACCGCAGGCGAGCCATGCGGCGAGCTGGAGTCCACGAAGAGTGTGAGTGACCTCTTCGCCCCGCTGTCCGGGCAGGTCGTCGCGCGCAACGACGACCTCGACTCGGCACCGGAGCAGGTCAACGCAGACCCCTATGGCACGGGCTGGATGATCGAGATCGTGCCCGCCGACGCTACCGAGGTCGAATCACTGTTGATGGCAGCCGAGTACCGCACGCAGGTGGAGACCTGAGCGGGCGTCGGGTCCGGTTGACCCTCCGGCGCGCGCGGCCCTAGGTTTCCAGGAACCGTCAACCCTCAGGTGCGGATCGAGGGTCCGACCTGACGTTCAGCCGCGGGCAGCCGTGGCAGGAGGCCGAGAGCCGATGCCGTTCTGCACCCAGTGCGGGCACGATAACCCTGCCGACGCCAACTTCTGCTCCAACTGCGGGGCCCGGCTGACGCCTGCGCCGGCGCCCGGGTCGGCGGCGGATGCGACGAACACGCTGGCGATCGCTCGTGACGAGGTCGAGCGCGAAGACCTCGGCCGGGAGGACACCGGAGATCTCGGCCCGGCCGACCAGGCGGCCGTCGACGCGCTGCCCGCCGGCAGCGCGCTGCTCGTGGTCCTCCGCGGGCCGAACGCCGGGAGCCGGTTCCTGCTCGACACCGACTCGGTGAGCGCCGGCCGGCACCCGGACTCAGACATCTTCCTCGACGACGTCACCGTGTCGCGCCGGCACGCCGAGTTCCACCGCACCGACGATGGCTTCCTCGTGACCGACGTGGGCAGCCTGAACGGCACTTATGTCAACCGCGACCGCATCGACGAGGTGCTGCTCGCCAACGGCGACGAGGTGCAGGTGGGCAAGTACCGCCTGGTCTACTACTCGAGCCAGCACGGGTTCGGGGGCGGCCCGCGGTGAGTTCGGCGCTGCCGGCGCGACAGACCTTCAACATCGGCGAGGTCCTCGGGCAGCTGCGCCCGGACTTCCCCGGCGTGACGATCTCCAAGATTCGTTTCCTGGAGTCCGAAGGTCTGGTCGAGCCGCAGCGCGCACCGTCGGGCTACCGACGGTTCAGCCACGACGACATCGCCCGGTTGCGCTACGTCCTGACGGTCCAGCGCGACCACTACCTGCCGCTTCGGGTGATCAAGGAGCAGCTCGAGCAACTCGACGACGGCATGGAGATGTCCACCGGAGCCCGCCCGGGGGCGCCGTATGCGCTGGGCCCGCCGGGCCAGGACCCCGGTGAGGTGCGGCTCTCGCGGAGCTCCCTGGCCGAGGCGGCGGGTATCTCCGAGGACCTGCTGGCCGAACTCGAGTCGTACGGGCTGGTCTCTGCCCGCGGCGCGACCTTCGACGCCGATGCCCTGGTCGTCGCTCGGACCGCCGGTGAGCTGGCGGTGTACGGCCTCGAGCCACGGCACCTGCGCACGATCCGCAGCGCGGCCGAGCGTCAGGTGGGCCTGATCGAGCAGGTTGTGGCGCCGATGCTGCGACAGCGTGGGGCGGAGGCCCGCGGCCGGGGCGAGGAGGCCGCCCGCGAGATCGCCCGGCTCGCGTCTCGACTGCATGCTGCGTTGGTGGAAACCGGCCTTCGGCGCGTCCGCGCCCGCTGAGCCGGGCGGGCCGCACCGGCAGGGTGTGACCGCGAGAACTGGCGTAGGGTTGACGACGTGCGTGAGCTCGACGTGGTGGGCGTCCGGGTCGAGATGCCGTCCAACCAGCCGATCGTCCTGCTCCGCGAGGTCGATGGCGAGCGCTACCTTCCCATCTGGATCGGCGCCGTGGAAGCGACCGCCATCGCCTTCGCCCAGCAGGGTGTCACGCCCGCGCGGCCGATGACCCACGACCTGTTCAAGGACGTGCTCGATGCGATCGGCGCCAAGCTCGAACAGGTCCGCATCACCGAGATCAAGGACAGCACCTATTACGCCGAGTTGGTGTTCACCGGGGGCATCCGGGTGAGTTCTCGTCCGTCGGACTCCATCGCGCTGGCGTTGCGCACGGGCACGCGCATCTTCGCCGCGGAGCCCTTGCTGGACGAGGTCGGCATCGTGATCGCCGATGGCGCCGACCACGAGCAGGAGGACGAGGTCGAGAGGTTTCGCGAGTTCCTCGACCACGTGTCACCCGAGGACTTCGCCAGCTGACGTGAGCCTCCGCGGTCATGTCGAAAGTCTGGAGTTGAGGTCGAGGTCGAGAGTTCGCCCGCGTGTTGCGTTGACCCCGCCCGGGGCCGCGCCTAGCGTCGCGGGTGTTGGTCGGAGGACGGAGGGGTCGGCGTGAACGGAGACACCACGGGCGGCACGGGCCCGGCTGGGGCACCGTCGGACGACGCCGTTCTGGAGGCCGGCCGGCAAGGCCTGCTCTTCGAGGGCATGGTCGGCCCGATTCCCGACGATGTCGGCTACCGGGGTCCGACCGCGTGCGCCGCCGCTGGCATCACCTACCGCCAGCTCGACTACTGGGCCCGGACCGGGCTCGTGGAGCCCACGGTCCGGCCGGCGTCGGGCTCAGGAAGCCAGCGGCTGTACTCGTTCAGCGACATCCTGGTTCTGAAGATCGTCAAGCGGCTGCTCGACACGGGCGTGTCGCTGCATCAGATCCGTCAGGCCATCCGGCATCTGCGTGACCGCGGCGTGGAGGATCTCGCCGGCATCACGCTGATGAGCGACGGCGCCAGCGTGTACGAGTGCACGTCGGCCGACGAGGTGGTCGACCTGGTGCAGGGCGGCCAGGGTGTGTTCGGCATCGCCGTCGGCCGGGTCTGGCGCGAGGTCGAGGCGACGCTGATCGAGATGCCGGGGGAGCGGCCCGGCCAGGAGCCCGGCGAACACCCCGGCGACGAGCTCGCCGCGCGTCGGCGGACGAGGGTCGTCGGCGCCTGAACCGGTCCCGGCGGTGAGCCGGGAGTGCGCAAGGTAGGCTTGCGGGCCAGCCGTCGAACCCGGCCGGGAGAGACTCCGCGCAGCCGGCGCGGAGCGCCGAAGGGGCAACCTCCCCGGAACCTCTCAGGCAGCACGGACCGCCCGGGCAGGCCACTCTGGAGCAGCACCGCCGGGTGTCGTGACAGAGGGGGAGCCGTCGTCGCATGCCGTCGAGGAGCCCCGAATGTCCCGTCCGTCCCCTCTCACCGACGTCGCCGACGCTGCGCCCTTCGTGGGCCGGCACGTCGGGCCGCGCGACGACGAGATCGCGCACATGCTCGACACCGTCGGCCACCCGTCTCTGGAGGCGCTGATCGACGCCGCCGTACCCTCGGCCATCCGGACCCTCGTCGCGCTCGACCTGCCGCCCGCGGCATCGGAGCTGCACGCTCTCGACGAGCTTCGCAGCCTGGCCCGGCGCAACCAGCGCCAGGTCCAGATGATCGGGCTGGGCTACTACGACACGATCACTCCGCCGGTCGTCGTGCGACGGGTGCTGGAGAGCCCTGCCTGGTACACCGCCTATACGCCGTACCAGCCAGAGATCTCGCAGGGACGCCTCGAGGCACTGCTCAACTTCCAGACGATGGTCGCCGACCTCACCGGGCTGGCCACGGCCAATGCGAGCCTGCTCGACGAAGCGACGGCCGCCGCCGAGGCGATGACCCTCATGCGTCGCTCGGTACGCCGTCAGGCCGACCGGCTGGTGATCGATGCAGACTGCCTTCCGCAGACGGTCGCTGTCGTGCAGACGCGGGCCGAGCCGCTCGGCATCACCGTCGAGGTGGCCGACCTGGCTGATGGCCTCCCGGAGGGGGAACTGTTCGGCGTCATCACGCAGTACCCCGGTGCATCCGGACGGGTCCGCGACCTCCGTCCCGTAGTCGAGGCAGCCCACGAGCGCGGCGCGCTGGTCACGGTCGCGGCCGACCTGCTGGCGCTCACACTGCTGGAGGCGCCCGGTGAGCTCGGCGCCGATGTCGTCGTAGGGACGACGCAGCGGTTCGGGGTGCCACTCGGATACGGCGGGCCGCACGCGGGTTACCTGGCGGTCCGAGCGGGCCTGGAACGGAGCCTGCCGGGTCGCCTTGTGGGTGTCTCGGTCGACGCCGACGGATCACCGGCCTACCGGCTCGCACTGCAGACACGAGAGCAGCACATCCGGCGGGAGAAGGCGACCTCGAACATCTGCACCGCCCAGGTCCTGCTAGCCGTCGTGGCGTCCATGTACGCCGTGTGGCACGGTCCCGACGGCCTGCGCGAGATCGCGACCCGGGTGCACCGGCACGCGAGCACACTCGCTGCCGGCTTGCGCAGTGGGGGTGTCGAGGTCGTCCACGGCGAGTTCTTCGACACCGTGCTCGCCCGCGTCCTGGGCCGGGCCGAGGCGGTCGTGGCGGCCGCGGCCGAGCTGGGCGTCAACCTGAGCCGGATCGACGCCGACCACGTGCGCATCGCCTGCGACGAGGTGACGACGCTGGCGCACCTCGACCTGGTGTGGAAGGCGTTCGGTGCCTCCGGGGGCGACCACGCCACTGTCGTCGAAGCCCTGCCGGAGTCGCTTCACCGCACCACGCCCTTCCTCACGCACCCGGTCTTCTCGACGCACCGCTCCGAGACCTCGATGCTCCGGTATATGCGCAGGCTCTCCGACCGCGACTACGCGCTGGACCGGGGCATGATCCCGCTGGGGTCGTGCACCATGAAGCTCAACGCGACGACCGAGATGGAGCCGATCACCTGGCCCGGCTTCGCCGGCATCCACCCGTTCGCACCCGTCGAGCAGGCACAGGGCTACCTGGAGCTGGTCCGCCAGCTCGAATGCTGGCTCGCGGCCATCACCGGGTACGACGCCGTGTCGGTGCAGCCGAACGCGGGTTCACAGGGCGAGCTGGCCGGGCTGCTCGCGATCCGCGCGTACCACCGGTCACGGGGCGACATCAGGCGCGACGTGTGTCTGATCCCGTCCAGCGCGCACGGCACCAACGCCGCGTCGGCCGTGATGGCCGGCATGCGAGTGGTCGTCGTCAGTGCCGCCGACGACGGGACCGTCGACCTCGACGACCTGCGCGCGAAGCTCTCCGCCCACGGCGAGCGGCTCGCGGCCATCATGGTCACCTACCCGTCGACGCACGGCGTCTACGAGGAGGGCATCACCGAGATCTGCCGGCTCGTGCACGAGGCCGGCGGCCAGGTCTACGTCGACGGGGCCAACCTCAATGCGCTCGTGGGGCTGGCTCGGCCGGGCGAGTTCGGCGCGGACGTCAGCCACCTGAACCTGCACAAGACGTTCTGCATCCCGCACGGCGGAGGCGGGCCGGGCGTGGGGCCGATCGGCGTCCGCGAGCACCTCGCGCCGTTCCTGCCCAACCACCCGCTGCTGCCGGAAGCCGGCCCGCCAACCGGCGTCGGACCCGTCTCCGCGGCGCCGTTCGGATCGGCGGGTGTCCTGCCGATCTCGTGGGCCTACGTGCGGATGATGGGTCCCGACGGCCTGCGGTTGGCCACGTCGGTGGCCGTACTGGCGGCGAACTACGTCGCGACCCGGCTCCGTGACCACTACCCGGTGCTCTACACCGGTCAGAACGACCTGGTGGCGCACGAGTGCATCATCGACCTCCGCCCGCTCATGAAGGCGACCGGTGTGACCGTCGACGACGTGGCCAAGCGGCTGATCGACTACGGCTTCCACGCACCGACGATGTCGTTCCCGGTCGCGGGCACGCTGATGATCGAGCCGACGGAGTCGGAAGATCTGGCCGAGCTGGACCGGTTCTGCGACGCGCTGATCGCCATCCGGACCGAGATCGGCAGGGTCGGCACAGGGGAGTGGCCGCGGGATGACAACCCGCTCCGCAATGCACCCCACACAGCGGCGACCATCGTCGGTGAGTGGTCGCACCCGTACTCTCGGGAGACGGCCGTCTATCCGGTCCCGTCGGTACGCGAGGACAAGTACTGGCCCCCGGTACGGCGCGTCGACGGCGCGTACGGCGACCGCCACCTGGTGTGTGCCTGCCCACCCCCGGAGGCGTTCGAGGCCGCGTCACCATGATCGCGGAACCTTCCGCTCCCATCGCCCGCATTTCTCTCCGCGCTCACGTGGGGTGCCGCATGTACCACTCGGTGAACTCCCGGCAGCGTCCGTCCGCGGCGAAGCGGATCACCCAGAGGTTGCTGGACGCCCCCCCATCGTCGCGGTAGGTCGTCTGACCAGTCGCGGCCGACAGGTCCCCGGTGCCGGCGAGCGGCTCCCAGCTGAACTCGGCCGCACCCGGCTCGTCCCGGATCGCCAGCCACCGCTCGACGATCTCGGCGTGGCCCCGCCAGGGTGTCGCGTACGGCTCGGTGCGGTACTCGGCGTCCTCGGTGAACAGGGCGGCAATGTCGGCCGGGTCGTTGGAGGTCCATGCCTGGACGTAGCCGTCCATCCAGGCTCGCAGGCGTTCGTCGTCCGCCACGATCCAGGCTCCTTCACTAGGCCAACGGGTGCTTCACCAGGTTCCTGCGCCTTGTGAAGCACCTGCCAGGGTGGTGTACGTGATCAACGGGAATCCTACGAGGCCTGCGATACCGAGGACATGTTGAAGTCGGGAACCCGCAGCGACGGCATCGACGTCCGGGGGAAATAGTCGCCCCACTCGCGGCTGAACGTGGCGGCGGTCCCGCCCGCCGCGGTGAAGCGTTCCAGCAGGTCGATCGGGCTCTCGTTGAAGCGGAAGTTGTTGACCGCCCCGACCACCTCGCCGCCCTCGACCAGGTACACACCGTCGCGGGTGAGTCCGGTCAGCAGGAGCGTCTGCGGATCCACCTCGCGGATATACCAGAGACAGGTGAGGAGCAGGCCACGCTCGACGCCGGTGGCCAGGTCGTCGGCCGACCCACCACCGCCGTCGACCGTCAGCCCGAGGTTGTCGACGGCGGGCGTGACGCCCAGGCCGGTCAGCTCGGCCGAGTGGCGCGTCTGCATCAGCCCGGACAGGTTCCCGGCGCGGATCCAGTCCGTGCGGCCCACCGGCAGGCCGTTGTCGAAGACGCTCTGCTGCGAGCTCGATGCGTGCGCCACCACGAACGGCGGGCAGGCCAGGCCCGGTGCGCCCGGATCGGACCACAGCGAGACCGTCGGGGCCGAGATCTGCTCGCCGACCCTGGTGCCCTCGCCCGGCTTGGCATAGACGGTGCGCCCCTCGTGGGCGTCACGGGCGCCCATCGTCCAGTACGCGTAGATCAGCAGGTCCGCGACGGCCGCCGGGGGCAGCACGGTGTCGTAACGGCCCGCCGGCAGCTCGACGGTGCGCTCGGCCCACGTCAGGCGGCGGACCAGCTCCGCGTCCAGCGCGGCGACGTCGACGTCCGCCAGGTCGCGCGACGCCTGTCCCACCCAGGCCGAGCGGGTCAGGTCGCTCGCCTTGCCGGTGATCCCGATGTACCCGGTGGGTTGCTCGTGCCGCAGCCGCAGGCCGGTGGACGAGCCGAGGTAGGTGGTGGCGACGGTGTGCTCGACGTAGCCGTACGAACGCCGGCCCTCGGCGCCGGCTCGCGCGAACGCCTCGCCCAGCGCGGGCGCGATCTCGCTGAAGACGGCCACGGAGGTCTCGCCGGCCGGCTGGTCCCAGCCCGCAGCCGCGGAACCGGCGACAAGCGGCTGGGCGTCCTCGGCCGGGCCGTTGTCGCGCGCAGCCTGCTCCGCAGCCCGAACCAGGGCTTCGAGCGTGTCCGGCGTCACGGCACTGCGGGCGACGACGCCGGAGGCCGTGCCGGTGCCGTCGGCCATGGTCGCGACCACCGTGACCGACCGCGAGCGCATCAGGCCGTTGGTCGTCAGCGTGTTGTTGGCCCATCGCAGGTTGGCGCTGTGCCCCTCGTCGACCAGGACGACGGTGCCGTCCGCCGTCGAGAGTTCGAGGCAACGCTCGACGATCTCCTGCGGCCGCAGCGCCGTCACTTCCCACCCTCCTCGACCGTGTTGAGGATCCGCACGGACCGGAACAGCGCGGATGGGCAGCCGTGCGAGACCGCGGCGACCTGCCCCGGCTCCGCCTTGCCGCAGTTGAACGCCCCACCCAGGACGTAGGTCTGTGGTCCGCCGACGGCTGTCATCGAGCCCCAGAAATCCGTGGTGGTGGCCTGGTACGCGACATCGCGCAGCTGGCCGGCCAGCGTGCCGCCCTCGATGCGGTAGAACCGTTGTCCGGTGAACTGGAAGTTGTAGCGCTGCATGTCGATCGACCAGGACTTGTTCCCCACGACGTAGATGCCGCGGTCGACCTGGGAGATGAGTTCCTCGGTCGACGGACCGCCGTCGGCCGGCTGCAGGGAGACGTTCGCCATCCGCTGGACGGCCACGTGCCCCGGCGAGTCGCCGAACGCGCAGCCGTTGGACCTGCTGGTGCCGAGCGTCGACGCCATCATCCGCGCCATCCGCCGGTCGAGCTGGTAACCGACGAGGACGCCGTCGCGAACAATGTCCCAGCGCTGTCCCTCGACGCCTTCGTCGTCGATGCCGATCGTCGCCAGACCGTGCGGCACCGTCCGGTCGCCGGTGACGTGCATCAGCGGTGAGCCGTACCGCAGTGAGCCCAGCTTGTCCGGTGTCGCGAACGACGTGCCCGCGTAGTTGGCCTCGTAGCCCAGCGCGCGGTCGAGCTCGGTGGCATGCCCGATGGACTCGTGGATGGTGAGCCAGAGGTTGGTCGGGTCGATGACCAGGTCGTACGTTCCCGGTTCGACACTCGGCGCCGCGAGCTTCTCGGCCAGAAGGCTGGGAAGCTCGTCCAGGATGGCCCCCCAGTCCACCTCGCCGTCAGCGCCGGTGACGTACTCCCAGCCACGACCGGTCCCCGCCGCCAGCGTCGGCATGGTCTCGAAGCGGCCACCCTCGGCGTCGACGGAGAGGGCCTCGACGACCGGCTCCACCCGAACGCGCTGCTGGGTCGTCACGGTGCCGGCGGTGTCGGCGTAGAACTTGTTCTCGAGGACCTGCGCCAGCCGGGCCGTGACGTGGTCGACGCCGTCGCGGTCGAGTACCCGACGTGAGTAGGCCGCGAGGAGCTCGACCTTCTCGGCGTCGGAGACCGCGAACGGATCGACCTGGTAGGCCGAGACCCAGCTGACGTCGGGATAGACGGGCTCGGCTGCCAACTCCACCCGCTCCGGGCTCATGTCGTGGGCGGTCCGGGCGAGGTCCACGGCCTGCTCGGCAACGCGGGCGGCCTCGTCCACGGTCAGGTCGACCGCGGCGGCGAAGCCCCAGGTTCCCTCGTGGACAACGCGCACCGAGAAGCCGACGTCCTCGCCGTCGTGGCTTCCCTCGAGGCGCGCGTCGCGCAGGGAGATGTCCTGGCTGCGGATCCGTTCGAGTCGGAAGTCGGCGTGATCGGCGCCCAACTCGCGAGCCCGCTGGAGTGCGGCGTCGGCGAGCGGACGCATGGGGAGGGCGAGGAACGCGGGATCGATCACGGCAGGCATCTACCTGAGCCTAGCGGGGGATCGGTCAGCGGCCATCAGCGGTGAGACTGGCCCAGGACGATCCGCGCCTCATTGGCACTTCCGCGCGCCACTGTTCGCTTCGTAGCCTCCACGTGGCACCGGTGATGGCCCGGAGGACCCTGGCCTGTCCGCCGCCCCCTCCCGGCCGGCGGCGGGCAGTCCCAGGGCCTTCCGGCCGACGGATGCGTCAGGTTCGTCTGAGACGATGCACAGGTGACCCGGGTCGTCTCCGCCACCACCGCCCTGCCACCTCATCGGTACGACCAGGCGGAGATCACCGCCGCCGTTGCCGAGATGCTCGAGCTCAGCGGTGCGCGGCGCGCGGCCCTCGAGCGTTTCCACGCGGCGAGCGGGGTCCGTACCCGCCACCTGGTCCTCCCACTGCAGCGCTACGGACGGCTCCGGGGGTTCGGCGAGGCCAACGACACCTTCCTGGCCAGTGCTGTCGACCTGGGCGAGCACGCGGTCAAGGAAGCCCTTGCGAACGTCGGCCTGGCGCCGGCCGACATCGACGTGCTGATGACCGTCTCGGTCACCGGCATCGGCGCTCCGTCGATTGACGCCCGGCTGGTACCGCGCCTCGGACTGCGCGACGACGTGCGCCGCATTCCGATCTTCGGCCTGGGCTGCGTGGCCGGTGCCGCCGGCATCGCTCGGCTGCACGACGTGCTCCGCGGCGAACCGGAGGGTGTCGCTGTTCTCCTGGCCGCCGAGGCGTGCTCGTTGACGGTCCAGCGTGACGACACCTCGCCGGCGAACCTGGTCGCCAGCGCGCTGTTCGGTGACGGCGTGGCCGCAGTGGTCATGGTGGGGGCTGCTCGCGCCCGCAGGCTCGGCCTGCCCGGGGCCGACGTGGTGGCGAGCCGCAGCCGCCTGTATCCGGACACCGAGCGGGTCATGGGATGGGACGTCGGCGCCACTGGGTTCCGCATCGTGTTGGCGGCGAGTGTGGCCGACGTCGTGGAACAGTACCTCGGCGACGACGTCCGCACGTTCCTGGCGGAGCACAGCGTCGAGGTCGGTGGGGTCGTGCGTTGGATAGCCCACCCGGGCGGGCCGAAGGTGCTGGAGGCGACGGCCCGTGCCCTGCGCCTCGACGACCATGAGCTGGACGTCACCTGGCGGTCACTTGCCGCGGTGGGCAACCTGTCGTCGGCGTCGGTCCTCCATGTCCTGTCCGAAACGCTCGGCGGGCCGCAACCCGTGGCCGGGTCGCCGGGTGTGCTTTTCGCGATGGGGCCGGGTTTCTGCAGCGAGCTGGTGCTGCTGCGGTGGGCGACATGACGGCGTACCTCCTACTCCTGGCCGCCGTGGCGGCCGAGCGGTTGGCCGAGCTGGTCGTGTCCGCACGCCACGCGCGCTGGGCCTTCGACCGCGGGGGAGTGGAGTACGGTCGCGGCCATTACCCGGTCATGGCCGCCGTACACGCAGCTCTGCTGGTCGCCTGCGTCGTCGAGGTCGTGGCGGCCGACCGGCCGTTTCTGCCCTGGCTGGGCTGGCCGATGCTGGTGCTCGTCCTCGCCGCCCAGGCCCTGCGTTGGTGGTGCGTGGCGACGCTGGGAGAGCAGTGGAACACGCGGGTGATCGTGGTGCCCGGCATGCCGCTGGTGTCCACCGGTCCGTACCGGTGGCTGCGGCATCCGAACTACCTGGCGGTCACCGTCGAGGTGGCCGCGCTGCCGCTGGTTCACACCGCGTGGGTGACGGCGGTGGCCTTCACGCTGGCCAACGTGGCGCTGCTGCGGGTTCGCATCCCGGCGGAGGAACGCGCCCTGGCGACCGTGCGGTGACACCAGTCGACATCCTGGTGGTGGGGGCGGGACCGATCGGCCTCGGCGCAGCGATCGAGGCGCGCCTCGCCGGCCTTTCGGTGCTCGTGTGCGAGCCGCGGGCGAGACCGGTGGACAAGGCGTGCGGCGAAGGTCTCATGCCCGGCGCCGTCCAAGCGCTCGAGCGCCTCGGCGTACGGCCCGCCGGGCATCCTTTCGCCGGTATTCGTTATGTCGACGCCGGTCGTGCCGTCGAGCACCGGTTCCGTGCCGGATCTGGTCTCGGCGTTCGGCGAACCGTCTTGCACGATGCGCTGCACGTGCGCGCAGCCGAGGTCGGCGTGGAGATCACGGCGCGGCGCGTCGGCGTGATCACGCAGAGTCCGTCAGGGGTGGCCGTGGGGGAGGGCGTGCAGGGGCGGTGGCTGCTGGCCTGCGACGGGCTGCATTCGGGTGTGCGCCGCCAGCTCGGGCTCCAGGTGCCCTCCACGCGACAGCCGCGCTACGGTGTGCGCCGCCACTTCCGGATCGCACCATGGAGCGACGTGGTCGAGGTGCACTGGACGCCGCTCGGCGAGGTGTACGTCACACCCGTTGCAGAGGACCTGGTCGGTGTGGCCGTGCTCGGCACGCGGGGGCTGGACTACGACGCCGTGGTGTCCTTCGCGCCACCCGTCCGCGATCGGTTGAGCGGCGCCCGGCGCGGGTCGGACCTGTTGGGCGCCGGACCGCTTCGCCAGTCGACCAGCCGCCGCACGTGTGGGCGGGTCCTGCTCGTCGGCGATGCCTCCGGGTACGTCGACGCCCTCACGGGCGAGGGGATCCGGCTCGGCCTGGACCAGGCGCGCACCGCTGTCGCGGCGGTGGTCGCCGGGCAGGCGGAGGACTACGAGCGGAGCTGGCGCCGGATCACCCGCGACTACCGGCTGCTGACGACGGCCCTGGTGGCGGCGGCGACCCGCCCGACGCTACGCCGTCGCGTCGTGCCGCTCGCGGCCCGGATGCCCCGCCTCTACGGCGCCATCGTCGACCGACTCGCGAGCTGAGCGGACACAACGTTGTGGTGGGCCCTCAGCCGAGCTCGCCGGCGAAGATCGGGGTGGTCGTCGGCTGCTCGGAGCCGCCCTCCGGTTCGACCGAGAGCGCGATCGTCGTCACGCCGCCGAGGTCGCCGTCGGTGAGGAAGCTGAGATCACCGTCGGACGGCACGTCGAGCACGCCAGCGGAGGCGATGGCATCGCCGATCAGCCACATCTGGTAGGTGCTGTCGGCGTCGAGCTCGGGTAGATCCTGGGTGAGCAGCAGAACTTCGCCACGTTCCTCGGACGCGACGACCGAAGCCAGACCGCCCCCTGCCACGTCCCCGACCGCGTTCTCCACGTCCGGAGCCGCCAGCAGAGCCGCAACCTGCTCAGACTGGTCGGCGAGCCGGTCTGCCTCGGCCGCGAGCCGGTCGGCGCGCTGGTCGGCCTGGTAGGCGATCACGCCGAGCGAGATCGCCAGCGCGGCCAACACGGCCGCCGCTGCCGACAGCAGCGTCGCGGCACGACGCGACACTCCGTGCAGGCGCCGCATTTTGGTCGGCTGCGGAGGGAGCTGCCGGACACCGACGATGTCGGCGAGAACACGCCGACGCAGGTCCGGGGGAGCGGGCATCGCCACCGCGACGCCGAGATACGCCGCGGTCGCGGTCAGCTCGGCGACCTCCATCACGCAGGCTGCGCAGGTCTCGAGATGCCGCTCGAAGGCGCGGCGTTCCACGTCGTCGATCGCGTCGAGGGCATAGGCGCCGGCAAGGGTGTGCCGGTCGTCGGCGGTGACGGTCATCGGGTCACCCCCAGGCAGTCGCGCATGCGGACCAGGCCGTCACGCATCCGGGTCTTGATCGTCCCGAGTGGCGCCTCCAGGAGCTTGGCCACCTCCGGGTAGGTGTAGCCCCGGTAGTAGGCGAGCGTGACCGACTCGCGCTGGAGGTCGGTCAGGTCGTCGAGGCAGCGCCGCACCCGCTCGGCCTCGAGCGACCGTTCGACGGTCTCGACCACCTCGTCGTAGTCGCGCGTCGCCGAGCGGGATGCGAAGAGCCGTTCCCGGTCGCTCGCGGCTTCCGCCCGGCGAACCCGGTCGACCGCCCGCCGGTGCGCCATGGTGAGGATCCAGGTGCGGGCGGATCCGATGTCGGCGTCGAACCGTGCCGCATGTCGCCAGACGTCGACGTAGACCTCCTGGGCGACCTCTTCGCTCTGCGCAGGGTCCCTGACGACCCGCCGGACGGTTCCGCAGACGGCCGCGGACGTCGCGTCGTACAGCGCACCGAATGCGACTTGGTCACCGCGGGCGGCCCGCCCGAGAAGTTCCTCGAGCAGGCCGCCGACGGCACCGGTGTCGGTGGTGCGCTTGTGCATACCCACCGGCTTGGCCGACCTCTTCACGAGGCCGAGTCTGCCGGGTTCTTGGGTCATTGGCCCGCCAGCGCGCCGGCAAAGGAGTCGATGGCGCCGGCCAGGGTCTCGACGTGGTGTCCCAGCGCCTCGACGACGTCGTCCGAGGGCAACGCCCCGCCGGTCAGCGTGTCGAAGAACTCGCCCGCTGCTCCTCGGTAGGCGTTGAGGTCATCGAGCTGCTGCTGCTGGCCGGCGTCGTCTCCGCCCGCGGCCGCGACGGCGTACTCGACGAAGTCGGTGATGTGCGCGCGCCAGAGCTTGAGGAAGGCGTCCTGCTGGTCGGGCGCGACCGACCCGACGGCCGCCGCGAGATCGGTGGAGTTCTCGTCCAGCGCGGCTGCCGCAGCCTCGAACTCCGGCGAGTCCGGGCTCACCGTGTAGGCGGCGAAGACGGAGATCCCGGCCAGGTAGACGTGGCTGGTCAGCTGGCTGGTCAGCCCTGCGCGCAACGCCGAGGCGTCGTCGGCCGGGTCGCCGTCCATCTCGGTCGCCGCGGCGATGCCACCGGCGAGGGCTTCCGCGCTCATCGCCATGTGGTCGCCGGCCGTCTTCAGCAGGTCGTAGGCGGCGGTGTCACCCGCTGCTAGACCGTCGACGGCCGCGGCCAGGGTCGTGACGTGCTCGTTGAGCGACTCCGTCACTGCCGCGGCGGGCAGTGCGCCGCCGGTGATCTCCTCGAAGAACGCGCCTTGTGCGGTCGTGTACGCCATCAGGTCGGCCACTTCCTGGTCTTTGGCGGCTTCGTCATCGTCCCTGGCGGCCACCGCGTAGCCGACGAAGTCACCGATGTGCGCACGCCACCCGTCGAGGAACTCGTCACGTCGGTCGGGAACGACGGAGCCGATCGCGTCGGCGATCGCCACAGAGTTCACGTCCAGGGCGTCGGCTGCGGCCTGGAACTCTGCCGAGTCCGGGGCCGTCGCGTACGCCGTGGCCACCGCGACACCGGCGAGGTACACGTGCTCGGTGAGCAGCCCGGTCAGCCCGGCCCGCAGCTCGGCAGCCCCCGAGGCGGTGTCGCCCTCGATACCCGCGCCCTCCGCGATGCCGTCCGCGAGAGCGGCCGCGGTCATCGGCATGTGTGACGCGGCAACGCGAAGGTCCTCGAACGGTGCGCCGGTGCCTTGCGCCGCGAGTGGCGCCAGCATCTGCTCGGACTCGGACTCGGACGGCTGCGGTGTGCTGGGCGACGCCAGGTCGCCGTCGTCGCCGCAGGCCGCGAGGCCCAGGACGAGCGCCGCGGCGCCAGCGGTCAGCAGGGTTCTGCGGATCGTGCAGATCATCGAGAATCTCCCCGTTGGTGGACCTGTCTGGTCTCATCCAGGGTTCGCTCGGACCAGCCGCGCAGATTGGTCAGGTCTGGCCGAGATGCTCCTGCGCGTCGAACAGCTCGGACTGCTGCCAACTCCACGTCGCCTCGAAGACGGTGAAGCCCGCGGCGCGGGCTGCGCGGCAGACGGCCGGGTCGTCGTCGACCAGCACCGCGACGGACCGCTCCTGCGCGAGCTGGCGTAGCACGGCCACCTTCAGCACTCGTGCCGGCCGGCGGTCCCCGTCGGGACGTAACCTCAAGCGGGCCGCCGGAGCACCGTGCTCGCGCAGCCACGCCTCGGTCTCGGGACGGGTCCGCTCGGGGCGTCCGGAGAGGTAGACGAGGTCGTGCTCGACCGCGAGCTCGCGCGCGACCGCCATGCCCTCGGCGAGCGGCCGATCGTCCGGGATGCCCGCGAAGAACGCGTTCCAGTCCTTCCCAGGGCCCTCGAGGTGATGCAGCCGCGCCGATACGTCGGCGAGAACCCCGTCCAGGTCCACGACGGCGAACGGGCGTGCCATTCAGCCGGCCGGGACGACGAAGTCGTAACCGACAGCGGCCAACTCCTCGATGATTCCGCTCAGCGCCTCGACCGAGCCATCGTTGCCGCCGTCGTGCAGCACGACGACCGAGCCGGGTTGCACCGCCGCGAGCACGTCGCCTCGGATGGAGGCCGGGCTCGATCCCTCCCAGTCCCGTGGGTCGACGTTCCAGCCGAGTGGCGCTTGGTCAAACGACGCCGCGACGTCGTTCAGGTTCGGTGCGAAGTTGCCGCCGGGCGCGCGGAAGAACGGCACTCGCGCGTTGGGAACGGCGGCACGGATCGCGTCGAGGGTGTCACCGATCTCGCGCCGGATCCGGGCGTCGTCGCGGGTCGCGAGGGCGAAGTCGTGGGTGGTGGAGTGGTCGCACAGCGTGTGGCCCTCGGCGACGATCGTGCGGACCAGGGCAGCATGGTCACGCGCGTTCACGCCGAGGACGCAGAACGTCGCCGTGACCCCGTGGTCGGCCAGAGTCTCGAGCACCTCCGGCGTGTACCGCGGGTCGGGCCCGGTCGAGAACGTCAGCGCCACGGTTGTGCCGGAGCGTCCGGTCGTCGTGATCACACCGGGGACCTCGAGCCCGGACGGCGCACCGTCGGGCCGGTCGGCATCGGGGTTGTCAAAGGAGGAAGAGGAGCCCGGCCCGTCGCCGACCTCGCTGGACTGAGCGGCGCTGCCGTCGGAGTCCGCGCCGTCGTCGGACCCCCAGTCGCCCGTTTGGGCCGCCAAGATCACACCGATCACCAGGCCGGTGACGGCAGCACCCGACGAGCCGTTCGCCACCGACACCTCGCAGGGGGCTCTTGCGGCGCATGCGTTACTCCGCTCACAGTACCCACAGGGTGATCAACGAATCCACCGCCGGCTCCGGCATTTCAGCAGTTCGGGCGGCACTGCCTCTCGACCATGGCGTCGAGGAACACCTGCTGGATGTCACGGGGATCCACCGCCTGGTACGCCCGCGCGCCGGTGGCCTCGGAGATCCGGGTGAGCGCGCTCATGTCGGCCTGATCGGTCATGCCGATCATGATGACGGGAATCGGCCGGGCCGGGTCGACCTCGACCCGGAGCGTGGTGAGCAGGGTCTCGAGATCGATGCCGTCGGGGTCGTCCTCGTTCCGACCGTCGGTGAGCAGGACCACCGAGTTGATCTTCTCCGGGTCGTAGATCGACCGCACCGTCCGGAACGCCGCGAGCACGGTGTCGTAGAGCGCCGTACCCCCTTGAGCGCGTTCGGCGAGGCTGTCGACCGCGTCCACCAGTGCCTGCTGATGGGACACGCCGTCCACATCCTCGCCCAGCGGGCGGATCGGTACCAGCTCGACGTGGTCGACGGGCGGATCCTGGTTGACCGAGAAGGCCCACAACCCGATCGAGCTGGTGGGCGGGAACAAGCCCAACGCGGTCTTGGCTGCCTCTACCGTCAGATCGATGCGGGTGCCGCCGCCCTCGACCTGCTCGTTCATCGACCCCGACACGTCGATGACCGCCAGCAACTGGCTGTCGATCGACAGCGCCGCCCATTGCCGCAGGATGTGCGCCGCCTGGCTGGGCTCGGGTGTAGGCAGCACGGTGGGCATCGCAACCTGGGTGCCGTCGACGATACCCGCATCCCCGTCAGGCTCCCCGCCCGGCGTGCGGAACCCGGCGTCGGTGAGGACCGCCACCGCCTCGGGTGTGCGCAGGGCGGCGTCGAACGCCGCCGCCGCCTCCTCGGTCGCCGCAGTCGTCGAGGCCGTCGAGACCGTGACCACCGGGTAGTCGAGCACGAGCGTTCCCTCGCTCGGGTAGAGCGCCACGACGGGGTTGCCCGGGCTGCTCGCGTTGTGGGAGACGACCGACTGCTCGGTCGCGGTGAACATCGGCGCCGCCGCCGGGTCGGCCGCAAGCTGCTCGTACGCCGCGCTGACCGACTCCACAGCCCCGCGCGAGATCGCCGTCATCGCCGCGACCAGCTGCGTGGGATCGGCCTGGCCCACCCCGACCGTGGCGCCTACCGCGAGCAGCGTGGCCAGGCCCTCGCCGGTCGTCGTCGGATCGGTGATGGTGGCGGTCGCGTCGCCTTCGAGAACGGCGCTCCAGGAGAACGTGGCGTCCGGCCAGCCGGCCTGTTCGGCGGCGGGTTGCGACGCGACCACGACCAGCGGAGACGTGGCTACCGGCTCGCCCACCGTGACGTCGACGCCCTCGGTCGCGACCTGCGTGGTCCAGAGGCTGGAGTCGGGGATCCACAGATCGGCCGGCACCTCGCCGCCCACGCCGCCGGCCACCGACGCCGAGGCCAGCGGCACGACGTCGACCGCGGCGCACACCCCGCCCACGCCGGCCGAGCCGTCGACATAGGCCTCGGCGACCTCGGACAGCGCCGGGGCGATCGCCGGGTCCGCGACCACGACGAGCGGGTCAGCCTGCTGGCAACTCGTCTCGCGGCCGCCGAGGAACGCGTTCGCGGCGAGCGCCGCGGCAGCCACCAGCGACAGGGCCACGCCGCCCACGGCAAACCGTCGGGGCCAGGAGCGCCGCCGGCGCGACGAGGCGTGACGTCCAGACATCGGTCTCCGGGCGAGTCCTACAGGGAAGGGGCAGCCTAGCCGGTCACGAGACCGAGGGGAGAATTGGGTGTCTATGTGGTGCTTCTCCGGCGGCGGTTTCGGGTTGCGACACCGTGAGCTTGGCGACGTGGGTGTCATTGGCCGCCATCGGGTCGATGTCCGCCGTCGACGCCAGCGCGCGGGCGCGGGGATGCAGGACGCCCGGTGCGTCGCCGTCGACCCACGCCGCGAAGGTGACGGCCGCCTCGCTCCCGGCCGGCATGGGGTCGACAGCACACACGACACGCTCGGTGGTGAAGCCGCACGCGCCGGCCGTGGCAGCCAACGTGACGGCATCGGGAGTGAGACCGGCAGGCGTGGCCAGCGTCAGCGTCGCCGGGCCGGTCTGGTCGTCAGGCCCGTCGTTGGACACGGTCACTGTGACAGTGACCATGTCGCCGACGGTGGCGGTGGCGGGGGACACGACCGTCGCCAGGCGCAAGTCCGTGACAGCGGCGGCCTCGGTCGCCGTCGTGACGGCGGCCACGAGGGATCCGCCGGCACGACCCGGCCAGACCGGGATCGCCGCCTCCGTGTCACCCGCCTCGATCGCGGCACGCGCCTGCGCGTCGCCACCGTGCGCGACGACGTCAGCGGACGCGTCGACCTCGCCTCGGACCGGTGTCGACAAGCCGGACACCGTGGCGGTGCCCGGCTCTGCGCCGGTGGCACTCGACAGCCCGTCGAGGACCCGCAGGTCGCGCAGCGGCTCCGATGGGGATGTCCAGGCCGTCACCAACGACCAGTCCGCATCGGCAGAATCGCTCACGGTCAGGTCGACGGAAGGGCCGGCGGCGGCGAACAGGTTGGTCACCTCGGCGACCGCGCCGTAACCCAGAACGGGATCGGCATCGAGTTGCGCGGCGGCGACCACAGTCGACGGCCCGGATCCGACCCGGACCGTCACCTGAGCGGCCGGCGCATTCGTCGACGGGCCGGTTGCACCCCAGTACAAGCCGGCGAAAAGCAGTCTGCTGCCGGCCGGCCGGGTGGCCGTCGCGGTTTCGGAGTCACTGCGCAGGATCGAGATGTCGCCAGGTGCCCGCCTCTCGAACCGCGGCTCCAACGGCCGCACCTCCGTCGCGGCAGCCTGAGTCGCGCTGCCGATGACCAATCCGGCCGCGAGCAGCGCCGTGAACGCGCCGGCAGACGCGATTCTCACCATCGGAAGCCAAGGGTAACCCGCATATCGGTGCCGGCGAATGGCCGAACCGTCGAGAATCGCGCCATGGCTGTCACGGTGTCTCCTGTCACGCCGGAACGGTGGGGCGATCTGGTCGAGTTCTTCCGCCCGAACGGTGCGTACAGCAACTGCTGGTGCGCCTTCTTCCGGGTCCGCGCCAAGGACTACGGCGCCAGCATGACGTGGGATCCACCCGACCCGGGCCGCTCCAACCGGGAGGTGCTGGAGCGGCTGACGCTCGCGGGCGACGTGCCCGGTCTGCTCGCGTACCACGGCGACGAGCCGGTCGGCTGGGTGTCAGTGGCACCGCGTCCGCAGTACGAGCGCGTCCTCCGGTCGCGAACGATCGGACCGGATAAACCGGACGAAACTGATGTCTGGTCGATCGTGTGCTTCTGGATCCCGGCCCGCCGCCGTCGACAGGGGATCGGGACTGTCTTGCTCGACGGCGCGGTGTCGCACGCGAGGTCCCGCGATGCGCGTGTGCTCGAGGCGTACCCGGTCGACACGGCGGGGGAGCGGCGACCCGGAGCCGATCTCTACTGGGGGACGGTCGGCATGTACCGGCGAGCCGGCTTCGGCATCGCGGCCCACCCCCACAGTGGGCGTCCCGTTGCACGCCTCGTCGTGCGCGGAGGCTGACCTGGGTGTTGCGCTTCCCCTACGGTCTTAGGCACGGCGTACTACGCCGAAGTCCGAGAGTTCGGAGGCAGGGTGAGCGACACGAGACAGCACCAGATACTCGATCAGATCCAGGCCCTGGTCGACCAGGAGCACGAGTTACGGTCCAGGGTCCAGGCTGGCGAGCTCGCGCCCGGCGAGGAGCAGGAGGGCCTGCGCCAGCTGGAGGTGGCGCTCGACCAGTGCTGGGACCTCCTCCGCCAGCGCCGGGCCCGGTGGGACGCCGGCCAGGATCCCGACGAGGCGGAAGTGCGACCGGTCAATGAGGTCGAGGGATACCAGCAGTAAGACGAAGCACTCCGCCAGAAACATGCGGATGGGTAAAGGATCACTGCCCGGACCCTGACTGGTAACCGTTAGGCGCCGCGTGCTTCCAGGGCCGTCATGGCCTTGCGGAGGTGCGCAGACCGCGTCTTGGGGGTGCGGGCGGTGGCCAGGTCCAGGATCACGGCGTACTGGCCGGTCTTGCTGAGCGATTCGAAGGCCTGGGCCGCCCGGGGGCTCGCGGCCAGAGCGGCGGCGAGGTCGGGCGGGACGGTGGCATCTCTCTGAGACTCGTAGGCGGCGTCCCACCGTCCGTCGGCCTTGGCGGCCTCGACCTCGGCGAGGCCGGACGGTCGCATCCGCCCGGCCGCGATGAGCGCCTCGACCTTGCGCACGTTCACCTGCGACCATCGGCTCCGTGGCCGGCGCGGGACGTACTTCTGCAAGTAGTACACCTCGTCGTATGCCTTGCGCTGGCCAGAGATCCAGCCGTAGCACAAGCCGAGGTCGACCGCCTCGTCGTCGGCCAGCGACGCAACGCCGGACCCCTTCTTCGCGATCTTGAGCCATACGCCGGGACTGTGGTCGACGTGCTCGGCTAGCCATGCTTCGAACTCGCCGGCGTCGCGGAATGCGATCACGTCGGCCACGTCTGCCTCAGGCTTCGTCGGCATGTGCCGACACTAACGCGCCCTCCTTTCGGTTCCTGGCAACTGCCGAGACGAAGATCCGCGCCTCCAGGAGATGGGACAGACAGGACTCCTCGTTTGTCCCAACTCGTCACCGGGGTACATCGTGAGTACTCGATGTCCCACGGCCGAGTAGGCCGGTCGACGGAGGGACCTGCATCTCCCGGCAATTCAGGGCTCCCTTTCGTCTGGCGGGGTCGGCATGGCCAGTTGGAGGAATGCCTCTCGACGGCGCTCCCGATGCTGTCGTTCCGGCTGCGCTGCCGGTCCGTCGAGGGATTCGGTCAGTTCTCGGGCTGCCTCTGCGTACCGCCCCTCGCGGGCGAGTAGTTCGGCGCGAACCGCGTGCCAGCGGGGGCTCGGCGGCAGTTCGGTCAGCATGGCGAGCCCGGTCGCGGCATCGGCCGCTTCAGTTGCCGCAACCACCCGGCCCAGGCCGGCGGCGTGACTGGGAGCGATCGACACGAGCAGATCGTAGAGCCGCAGGATCTCCGTCCAGTCGGTGTCGTCATAACTGGCGGCACGGGCATGCTCCGCCGCGATGGCGGCCTGGAGCTGGTACGCGTCCGCCTGCCCGTGCGAGCGGCGCAGTGAATCGTTCAGGAGCGCGATGCCGCGGCCGATTGCCGCAGCGTCCCACCGACCACGATTCTGCTGGTCGAGGGTCACGACGTGACCATGTTCGTCGAGCCGTGAGGGCCTGCGGGCCTCGGTGAGGAGCAGCAGCGCCAGGACGGAGGCGGGCATTGGCTGATCCGGAAGCAGATCATGCAGGAGCTCGGCCAACCGGACCGCCTCGGCACAGGCGTCCACATCGTAGGCGGCGCGGCCGTCGACCGGTGCATGGCCAGCGGTGTAGAGGCTGTGGATCACCCCGCACACCGTCGGCAACCGGTCGGCCAACTCATCCTCGGCCGGCACCCGGTAGGGGATGTGGGCTGCAGCGATCTTCTGTCGAGCCCGGGTCAGGCGCTTCGTCGTGGCGGCCTCGGTGGTGAGGAGCACGGCGGCCGTCTGCGCCGGCGAGAGACCACACAGCGTTCGCAGTGCCAGGGCGACCCGGGTCGGCGGTGAGAGGGCGGGATGGCAGCAGGTGAAGATTAATCGCAGCAGGTCGTCGTGCACGACGTCGTCCGCCGGAAGGTCGGACCTCGCGAGTTCGATCATCCGCAGTCCGTCCCGCTCCTTGCCCGGGCGGGCCCGCTCGCGCCGAAGGATGTCGATCGCCTTTCTTCGCGCGGTCACCGTGAGCCAGGCACGCGGCTGTGGCGGCACCCCGGTGACCGGCCACGCGCCGAGTGCCGCCAGGGTTGCCTCCTGCACGGCGTCCTCGGCTATCTGTACGTCGCCGACGGTCCGAATCAAGGTCGCGAGGATGCGTGCGCCCTCGACCCGGACCGTCTCGGCGACGGTGCTGTGCTCGGAGGCCACGACCGCTTACTTGGATGCGATGACCGGGCGCACCTCGACGGCGCCGCCCCAAGCCGCGGGAAGCTCAGCCGAGATCGCCACTGCTTCCTCCAGGTCTGCAGCCTCGAGCAGGTAGAACCCGGTCAACGCCTCCTTGGTCTCGGCGTAGGGCCCGTCGGTCGTGACTACGTTTCCCCCACGGGCACCTTCCACGCGGACGACCGTGGCCGTGCTGGTCGGGTGCAATACGGCACTCGCCAGGATGCTGTCAGTGTTGTCCACCGCGAACTGGCGGTACTCGGCGAGCTCACTCGCCTGCTCGGGCGCCCACCAGTCCACATCTGCGGTGTAGATCAATGCAAGGTACTGCGGCATCGGTACACTCCTTCGTTGCCTTCAGGACCCACCTTGGTCCCTCAAGAATGGAACGAACAGGCGGTCGCGGAAAGGACGTGCCCGAGTCGCCCATCTCGATCCGATGGACGATGCTCGTGGGTGCGACGTGTCAGCCGGGATCCTCGGGGCCACTGGATGCGGATCTTGCCAGCGGAGCGGACGCAACCGGCGCAGCGGAACGACCCCGTGGTTCGTGTCCGCCCGGGCACAGTGTCGCGGGCATTGACCTCAATCGGCATCGGGCACGATCCGTGCGCGGCGCGGCCGTACTGCCTTGTCGAGGTCGACGATGTCGTGCACGGCGGCGAGGAACTGCAACGAGACCCGCTCCCGGCCTTCCCGTGACAAGGCGGTAGATCTGCGAGGGGGAGAGGTCGATGCCTCGCTCTTTCCAGTGGGGGAGCAGGTCGGTGCTGTTGTGCAAGCTGGCCATGGCCATGAGGATGTCCCGCCCTAAGCCAGACGTCGAGGACGTCAGGTGCCCTCGAGACTGTGAACACGCTGGGCGCTCGGGAGGGGAGCTCTTCGGGGACTTGCCCCAGCGGACCTGGACTGCCCACGTCAGGACGCAGCAGATGGAACGACCGAAGCTCCACGTACCAACCTGCAAGGTCAGCGCGCTATGGCATGGTGCGCAGGTCGTGGTGGATGCACCGCCGAACTCGCCCACGACCCAGGCGGATACGAAACGGCGCTTGGACGTTCGCGCATCAGAGGGCCAGTGGGCGCAACGACGCATGTCGAGCCCCGCAGCTGGAATGGGGAGTAACGGTGGTTGTATCGGAGCCAAGTTGACATAATGCTCATTATCGGCGTTTAAGAAGCGTAGTTCCGTTTGATGGTGCTGGGCTTGGCACGGACCCGTTTCGTTCTCAAGTCAATCGGTGGGCCGGCGAGCCTGGTTCACCTCGCGGAGGACCGCCCAGGCGTCCGCCACCGGACCCAGGTGCCCGAGCTTGTCGGGGTTGATCACCGAGCGGATTGTCTGGATCTGCCCGTCGAGTATGTCGAGCGTCAAGGTATTGAGCACCTTGTGGTCCCGATCACGGAAGATGGCGCCCGGCTGGCCGTTCACCTCGTGTGGCTCCAACGTCACGTCGATCCGGACGAGCCAGGGGAAGGTCGAGGCAAGCACCCGGGCAACATTGTCGGCGCCGATGATGCCCCTGGCCCACTGCGGGGCCTTGCCGCCGCCGTCTCCGACCATCTGAACGTCAGCGGCGAGCAGCTCCCGCAGGCCGTCGACGTCGCCTTCCCGGAGCACGTCGAAGAACCGCGCCGCCAGCCGCTCCCGCTCCCGGCGGTCCGCCTCGAACCGAGGGCGCCCTGCGTCCATGTGGCGCCGCGCTCGCACCGCGAGCTGGCGGCACGCCGCCTCCGACCTCCCCACCGCCGACGCGACCTCGGGGAAGCCGAACCCGAACACCTCCCGCAGCACGAAGACCGCCCGCTCGAGCGGGCTGAGCCGCTCGAGCAGCAACAGGGCCGCCATCGACACCGAGTCGGCCAACTCCGCCGACCGCGCCGGATCCTCGTAGGGGTCGGTGAGCAGCGGCTCGGGGAACCATGTCCCGGTGTATTCCTCCCGCCGGAGCCGGGCCGAGCGCAGCACGTCGATCGAGATCCGGGTGACTACGGCCGAGAGGAAGGCCTTGGTCGATGTGGGCTGCGTCGGGGAGGCCTCGTAGCGCAGCCAGGTCTCCTGGACCGCGTCCTCGGCCTCGCTCACGCTGCCGAGGATCCGGTAGGCGATCGAGAACAGCAGCGGCCGCAGCTGCTCGAACTCCTCGGCCCGGGTCACGCCAGCTCTTCCTTGAAACCCTGGCGCCACGAGGGGTAGCGCAGCTCCCAGCCGAGCTCGCGCTTGGCCTTAGCGTTGGAGAAGCCGCGCCCCTCGGTCATCATCATCACCACCACTTCCCCGGCCAGCAGCCGGGCCAGCCACTTGGGGACCCGCATCGGCCGCTTCGCCCCCGCGCACGCAGCCAGAAAAGGCAGCCACTCGCTGACCGGGGCCGGTTCGTCGTCGACGATGTTGAACACGCCCTTCGCCTGCTGCTCCACAGCCAGGACGGTAGCGCTCGCCGCGTCATCGAGATGCACCCACGAGCTGTAGCCGGTACCACCCCCGACGAGCGGGAACTGCCGCTTGCGCACGAGCTCGACCTGGTCGTCGGTGGCGCCCGGCCCGTAGAGCCCGCCGTATCGCAGGACCGCGCCGTCAGCATTGACAACTACGTCCTCGAGGTGGCGGATCGCCGCCGCCCCCTTGCCCGTGCTCGTCGGGTCCAGCGGGTCCTCCTCGGTCTTCACCCATCCGCCCTTGCGGATGCCGTTCCAGCTGGCGTAGCTCTGCGCGACGAAGTTGGATACGCCGGTCGCCTCGGCGGCGGCCAGCAGGTGGTCCGTCCCCTCGGTGCGCAGCCGGTTGGTGGTGGCGAACCAGCGGTCGAAGTGCCTCATATCGGGCTTGCCGGCGATGGCGGTCATCTGGTGCACGATCGCGTCCGGCCGGGCCTCGGCCACCGCCTCACCGACCGACACCGCATCCAGCCCATCCATCACGACCCCATCGGCGCCCAGCCGCGCCAGCAAGTTCAGCTTGCCCGGGCCCGTCGTCGTCGCCGTCACCTGATGGCCCCGGGCCACGAGCTGCGGCACCAGCCGCCGCCCCATGACCCCGGCCCCGCCTGCCACGAACACCCGCACAACCATCACCTTCCTGACTCCAGAGTCTGTCTCTCACCCAAGAGACGAGACAGCCCCGGCCGGCTGTGACAT
Organism: Jiangellaceae bacterium; assembly: GCA_050743075.1. Lineage (GTDB taxonomy): Bacteria > Actinomycetota > Actinomycetes > Jiangellales > Jiangellaceae > JBOGDS01. Next base: position 61,170 of record JBOGDS010000003.1, read on the forward strand.
GGGAGTTGGGAGAACATCGTTGGCGGCTGCTGGTCAGTGCGCCCACAGTCTCATGGAGTAGTGAGCTGGCTCCGTCCACTCCTGACCTCGAGCACCACCAGCATGGCCAGCGACACCGCTTCGTTCTGCACGACTCGTTCGGCCGCGGCGTCGCCGACGATGGGTTCGGGTAGCCATGGACCGATGTAGGTCTCGCGGTTGCGCCGGACCTTCCGCAGCCGGTCCAGCGCCTCGTTGACCGCGATGCGCACGAGGTACGAACGGACGTTGGCCACCTGGTCCAGGTCGGCGGCCGCCCAGGCCAGCCAGGTCTCCTGGAGACGTCCTCTGTGTCCGCGACGGTGCCAAGGATGTTGTACACGATCGAGAACAGCAGCTCCCGGTGCTCGGCATACTGCTCGGTCGCCCGATCGGTGGTCTCGCTCATTCACTCCCGCGTATTCAACACCTGGTTGTCACTGCATCTATGACGACGCGCCGCTCCGGGAGGGCGTCCGATGTCACACGTGGATGGGCCATCTCGTCCTAGGGGTAGAACCAGCCAGTACCGACGAAGAAGCTCAGGCGATGTCATGACCGAATTCGATCCCATACCGGATCCCCGCCTACCCGATCCCGAGCCACGACTCACCGATGTTGATCCTAGGGCGCGCCGGCGAGTAAGGCGACAGGTCGCCGGCATGTTTACCGTGGCGGCGGTGCTCGTCCTGGCCTCGATTGTCTTCTACTTCGCCTTCGGCGTCGAGGCCGGGGAAGACGGCGTCAACCTCGGCGACCTGCGATTGCATAACCTCGGGCTCGGCCTGACGCTCGGCCTCGCGTTGCTGCTGGTCGGGGGTTGCATTGTGCGCTGGTCGCGCTCGTTGACGAACAGTACGGAGATCGTCGAGCGCAGGGAACTGAGCGGCTCCGGTGATGCCGACGAGCCAGGCTCGGAGCGTACCGGCCGCGAGGCGAAAGGCGCCGGGTTCGGGCGGCGCCGGCTGATCCGCAGTTCGCTGCTCGGTGCTCTCGTGCTGCTGCCGCTGCCGACCATCGGGGTGCTGCGCGGCTTGGACCGGGAGGCGGGCACCAGGCGTGGGCGCACTGCGTGGGCCGAGGGTGTGCGGTTGCTGACCGATGTCGGCTACCGACCTGTTCGAGTGTCCGATCTCCAGGTCGGCGGGATGGTCAGTGTCATGCCGGCCAGCTTCCTTGACTTGCCCGAAGCGGGTCCGGCGCGGCTGAACGAGCGGGCCAAGTCGCCGGTCGTGCTGGTCCGGATGCGACCGGAGGAACTGGCGCCCGCTGAGGGGCGGGAGAACTGGCACGTCGACGGGATCGTCGCCTACTCGAAGATCTGCACCCACCTCGGGTGCCCGGTCAGCCTCTACGAGCGCACGACGCACCACCTGCTGTGCCCCTGCCACCAGGCAACCTTCGATCTCGCGGACAACGGGGCGGTGGTCTTCGGCCCGGCCACCCGCTCGTTGCCGCAGCTACCGCTTTCGGTCGACGACGACGGAATTCTGGTTGCGCGAAGCGACTTCACTGAGGCTGTCGGGCCGAGCTACTGGGAGCGGGAAGCATGACGAACACCAGCCAGACTCCTACGAAGCCGAGCCGCACCTGGGCGCTGAGGCAGGCCGGAAGGGTGGTCGGCTTCGTTGACCAGCGGATCACGGCGAGTCGCTGGGTGAAGCGCAATGCGCGCAGGGCTTTTCCCGATCACTGGTCGTTCTGGCTGGGCTACATCGCCTTCTTCAGTCTCATCGTGGTCCTGGTGTCGGGCGTGTTCCTGACACTGTGGTTCAAGCCGTCGATGACACCCGTCGTGTATGACGGTGCGTACGCGCCCTTGCAGGGTGTGGTCGTCTCCGAGGCGTACGCGTCCACGCTGGACCTCTCCTTCGAGGTCCGCGGTGGCCTGCTGATGCGCCAGGTCCACTACTGGGCGACGCACATATTCATCGCCGCCATGGTGGTGCACCTGCTACGCGTCTTCTTCACCGGTGCGTTCCGCACGCCTCGGAAGCTCAACTGGCTGATCGGGCTTGGCCTCTTGTTACTAGGGATCCTCGGCGGGTACACCGGCCACGCGTTGCCAGATGACCTTCTCTCGGGGACGGGCCTACGGGTGATCGAAGGTGGGATGCTCGCCATCCCGATCGTCGGGACCTACCTATCATCGTTCATCTTCGGCGGCGAGTACCCGGGAGACGACGCCGTCTCCCGCCTCTACCTGTTGCACGTGTTCGTGTTGCCAGGACTCATCGTGGCGCTCCTCACAGCGCATCTGATCCTGGTCAGGCGCCAGCGGCCCACCCAGTGGGGCGGCGCGGGCAGGACGAACCAGAACGCCGTGGGCTCCCCACTCACCGTGCACCTGGCCAGGGCCGGCGGGTTCGCGGTCATCATCTCCGGGTTCATCATCATGATGGCGGCCACCCTGCAGATCAACCCGGTCTGGCTCCGGGGACCCTACAATCCCTCACAGGTTGACGCGGGTAGCCGGCCGGACTGGTATCTCGCGTTCCTCGACGGCGCGCTTCGGCTGATGCCACCCTGGGAGATCGACGTACTCGGACACACCTTGACGCTGAGTGTCCTCGTGCCGACGGCCGTGCTGCCCGGGATCATCCTCGCAACGCTGGCTATATACCCGTGGATCGAACACAAGATCACCGGCGACGAAGGTGACCAGCACCTCCTGGACCGGCCGCGGAACATGCCCACACGGACCGGGCTCGGCGTCGCGTTCATCGTCTTCTACGTCCTGCTCTGGATCGCCGGCGGCAACGACCATCTCGCAACTTCTTTCGATGTCTCGGTGAACTGGGTGACGCGGTCCCTGCAGATCGGCATCGTCGTGATGCCGCCGCTTGGGTACTGGGTCACGAAGCGAATCTGCGTCGGCCTGCAACACCGAGACCGCGACAAAGTCCTGCACGGGCGGGAATCCGGCATCATCATCGCCAGCCCCGGAGGTGGGTTCTCCGAGGTGCGCATCCCGCTCAGCCAGCACGACGCGTACGCGCTCACCTCGCATGAGCGTCGGGTGCCGTTCGAACCGGATCCGGAGACCGATGAGAACGGGATTCCGGCCCCGCGGCAACGCTCATCGAGGCTTCGCGCACGGCTGTCAAGAGTCTACTTCGGGGACATCGTACCCAAGCCCACGGTCGAGGAACTCAGGGCGGCTCAGCACGAGGCCGAAACCGAGCATAGGTCCACGGCACCTGCAAGGACCGACGCAGGTGGAGCTCAACCGTGAGCCGCGACCTCCACGAGCCCAGCGGCCGCGGTCCGCATGACACCCTCGGTGTGCCTCGAGATGCTGACCGAAAACAGGTGATCCGGGCGTTTCGCCGAAAGGCCCGGCTCGGCGGCCATCCCGACACCGGCGGCGATACCCAGACCTTCGAAGACCTTGTCCGGGCCCGGGACACCCTGCTCGACCCGAGTCGCCGCACCGCCTACGAAGCTGACCCACGGAATGGGCAGCACGAGCAGACCCGCGCGGCGCCGGGTCCCCGGCCGGCCCCGCCACACTGGCCGCCACCGAGGATGAATCGGTTCGCGATCGCCGCTGCGGTGCTCGCCTTGCTTGGCCCGTTCTGGTGGCCGGTGGCGATCGTCGTCGGCCACGTGGCCCTTCGCCAAATCAAACGGACCGGCCAGGGCGGCGGGACGCTCGTCCCGATCGTGCTGCTCTTCCTCTACATCTTCACTGTCCCGGCACTCGTAGTAGTAGTAGTAGTAGTAGTAGTAGTAGTAGTAGTAGCGGTGTTGGACGCCACGCTGGGTGAGGACGTCGGCGTCACGCTGGCTGCGGCGGTCTGAGATTGCAGAAGGCCCCGTCCCGGGGTTGGGGCGGGGGCCTTGGTGGCGGGAAAACTACACCCTCACACCCTCCGACACGCCGTAACGAACCACGATTAATTCTTCGCGGGCACGCGGGCACTTAGGTAGGACGAGTTGAACTAGATGAGAGAACTCGTCTCACGGTGTCCGCGAGGGCCTCGGTCAGGTGCCGACGTAGGCCGCGAGGTGCTCGCCGGTGAGGGTGGAGCGGGCGGCGATGAGGTCGGCGGGCGTGCCTTCGAAGACGATCCGGCCGCCATCGTGGCCTGCGCCTGGGCCGAGGTCGATGATCCAGTCGGCCTGCGCCATGACCGCCTGGTGGTGCGCGATGACGATGACCGACTTGCCGGAGGCGACCAGCCGGTCGAGCAGGCCGAGCAGCTGCTCGACGTCGGCGAGGTGGAGGCCGGTGGTCGGCTCGTCGAGGACGTAGACGTCGCCCTTCTCGGCCATCTGGGTGGCCAGCTTGAGCCGCTGCCGCTCGCCGCCGGAAAGCGTCGTGAGCGGCTGGCCGAGGCTGAGGTAGCCGAGCCCGACGTCGGCGAGCCGGTCGAGGATCTTGTGCGCGGCCGGGACCTTCGCATCGCCGTCGCCGAAGAACTCCTCGGCCTCGGTCACCGACATCGCGAGCACGTCGGCGATGTTCCGGCCACTTAGGATGTACTCTAGCACCGTCGCTTGGAACCGCTTCCCCTCGCACTCCTCGCAGGTGGATTCGACGGTGGCCATCACGCCTAGGTCGGTGTAGATGACGCCGGCGCCGTTGCAGGTGGGGCAGGCGCCCTCGGAGTTGGCGCTGAACAGCGCCGGCTTCACGCCGTTGGCCTTCGCGAACGCCTTGCGGATCGGGTCCAGCAGCCCGGTGTACGTCGCCGGGTTGCTGCGTCGCGAACCACGGATCGCGCCCTGGTCGATCGACACCACCCCGTCCCGGCCGGACACCGAGCCGTGGATCAGGGAGCTCTTGCCCGAGCCCGCCACTCCGGTGACCACGACCAGCACGCCGAGTGGGATGTCGACGTCCACGTCCTGGAGGTTGTGCGTCGACGCACCTCGCACCTCGAGCGCGCCGGACGACTCACGTACCGATTCCTTCAGGGCCGCCCGGTCGTCGAGATGGCGGCCGGTGGTGGTGTCAGTCCCCCGCAGCCCCTCCACGGTGCCCTCGAAGCAGACGGTGCCGCCCTCGGTGCCGGCGCCGGGGCCGAGGTCGACGACGTGGTCGGCGATCGCGATCGTCTCCGGCTTGTGCTCCACGACGAGCACGGTGTTGCCCTTGTCCCGCAGCTGCAGCAGCAGGTCGTTCATCCGCTCGATGTCATGGGGGTGCAGGCCGATCGTGGGCTCGTCGAAGACGTAGGTCACGTCGGTGAGCGACGAGCCGAGGTGGCGGATCATCTTGGTGCGCTGCGCCTCGCCGCCCGAGAGCGTGCCGGCCGGCCGGTCGAGCGACAGGTAGCCCAACCCGATCTCCGCGAACGAGTCGAGGAGGTGTTGCAGCCCGGTTAGCAGCGGGGCCACCGACGGCTCGTCGAGGTCGCGAACCCAGTCGGCCAGGTCGCTGATCTGCATCGAGCAGAGGTCGGCGATGTTCTTCCCCTTGACCTTCGACGAGAGTGCCTCCCGGCTGAGCCGGGTGCCGTCGCACTCTGGGCAGGTCGTGAACGTCACCGCCCGCTCCACGAAGGCGCGGATGTGGGGTTGCATCGCCTCGACGTCCTTGGAGAGCATCGACTTCTGGATCTTCGGGATCACGCCCTCGTAGGTCAGGTTGACCCCCTCCACCTGGATCTTGGTCGGCTCTCCGTAGAGCAGCTGGTGGAGCTCCTTCTTGGTGAACTTCCCGATCGGTTTCTCCATGTCGAAGCCGGCGCCGCTGAAGATCCGGCCGTACCAGCCGTCCATGCTGTAGCCGGGGATCGTGACCGCGCCCTCGCTGAGCGACTTGCTGTCGTCGTAAAACGCAGTCAGGTCGAAATCGTTCACCGAGCCCATGCCCTCGCAACGCGGACACATGCCGCCGTGGTAGACGGCTTTGCGCACCACGGTCTTCTCTCCCTGGCCCTTGTCGGCGGTCATGATCCCGCTCGCCGTCCGCCTCGGGACGTTGAACGAGTAGGCAGTCGACGGCCCGATGTGCGGCTTCCCGAGCCGGCTGAAGAGGATGCGCAGCATCGCGTTGGCGTCGGTGGCGGTGCCCACGGTGGATCGCGGGTTGGAGCCCATCCGCTCTTGGTCGACGATGATCGCGGTCGTCAGACCGTCGAGCGCGTCGACGTCGGGCCGCGCCAGCGTCGGCATGAAGCCCTGCACGAAGGCGCTGTAGGTCTCGTTGATCAGTCGCTGGGAGTCCGCGGCGATCGTGCCGAACACCAGCGAGCTCTTGCCCGAGCCGGAGACGCCGGTGAACAGCGTCAGCCGGCGCTTCGGGATCTCGATGTTGACGTCCTTGAGGTTGTTCACGCGTGCGCCCTGCACACGGATCAGATCGTGGCGGTCGGCAGCGTGCAGCGCGGGCGATTGCGTGTCCGTCCTCGTGGCCATGCTCATCGTGTCTCCATCTGTTACGCGGAGTCGCCTTTGCGGTCTCCGTCGGCGTCGCCTGGCTCGATCTAATCAGTTCGAGCAGTACGTCTGGTTCTCCTTCGTCCGCACGGTCGCGGCAACGGTCCCCCGTTACCTGGTCGGTCGGGGTCGGCCCGCCCTACCTCAGGCTGCGGCGGCCTCCCACGCGAACCCGTCCGGGTCGGTGAAGGGCCCGGCATCGCTGCCAATGACGATCCGGTGCGATCCGGTGCCGTCCGGGGAGACGCCGGCGTCCTTGGCGAGAGCACGGCGCCCGTAGAGCGCCAGCTTGACGTGCGTCGACGGGGTTGCGAACTCGACGTACTTGCGGCCAAAGCTCTTCGCCACGGCCAGGCCGCGGTCGACGTAGAACCGCTTGCTCGCGGCAATGTCCGTGACTCCCAACAGGAGCACGACCTCATCGATCCGCCGGGTGGCCGGCTCGGTGTCCTTCTTCGACGCCGTTGCAACCTTCCAGATCGCCCCGTCCGGGGCACGTACGACGCCGCCGTAGCCCCAGAACCCCTTCGCGGCTGGCTTCAGCGGCGTGGCGCCGGCGTCGAGGGCCGTGCCGATGAGGCCGTCGACGGTGCTCGGCTGGGACACCACGAGCGAAAGCGTGAACCCACGAAAGCCTGTCGTCGGTGCCTCCGAGGCACGTACGCCCATGTGTGTGCCCAAACCGAAGGCGGCGGTGTGGAAGGCGTTGGCGACCGCAGGGTCGGGCACTTCGAGGGTGACGGATTTGATGGAGGTCATGGCGGGTCCTTTCAATGAGGTGGGTTTGTCGTCTGTTGACGGCCACCACGCCGCGGATGTGACAGGGGTACGATCGTGGCTGGCATCCAGCCAGGGGTTGAGCCGGGTTGATATCTGTGATCGCCGGACGGCTCAGCGCAGCTCGTTGATGCGGATCAGGTTGCCGGTTGGATCGCGGAAGGCGCAGTCGCGAACGCCGTAGGGCTGCTCGGTCGGCTCCTGGACGACCTCGGCGCCGCTGGCCTCCAGCCGCTCGAAGACGCCGTCCAGGTCGGGGGTGGCCAGGGTGATGCCGATGTAGCTGCCCTTGGCGATCATCTCGAGGATGACGCGGCGCTCGTCGTCGGTGATGCCGGGGTCGGCCGCCGGCGGGTGTAACACGATGGACGTGCCCGGCTGATTGGCGGGCCCGACCGTGATCCAGCGCATCCCGTCGTATCCGACGTCGTTGCGGACCTCGAAGCCGAGGGTGTCGCGATAGAAGGCGAGTGCGGCGTCCGGGTCGGTCTGCGGGAGGAAGGCGTAGTGAATGGTGATGTCCATGGCCGTCACGTTAATTGCGGCTCGGTGACCCGCGCTTCTCGATTCCTGATCGGTCTGGTCACCTGCTTAGCGATGCACGACGGCATCTCCCCCGTCGCGCGCGCCGCCTGACGCCGATAGACGCTGGGCGGCACACCGACCAGCTCGGTGAAGCGAGTGCTGAAGGTGCCCAGCGACGAGCAGCCGACCGCGAAACACACGTCGGTGACGCTGAGGTCGCCACGACGCAGCAGCGCCATCGCGCGCTCGATGCGCCGCGTCATCAGATAGCCGTACGGCGGCTCGCCGTAGGCGAGCCGGAACTGGCGGCTGAGGTGACCGGCCGACATGTTCACACCGCGGGCGAGCGCCTCGATGTCCAACGGCTGCGCGTACTCCCGGTCGATCCGGTCGCGGACGCGGCGCAGCCGCGCGAGGTCGCGCAGGTGCTGCGCCGCGGCGGGGCTGCTGGTCACTGCGAGATCGTGCCACGTCGCACCGGAGTTGCCTAGCGCCGCTGGCGTCCCACCCCACTCCGTGTCCGCTCGGGCCTGGTTCACCTCGCGGCTGAGCGCCCAGGCGTCCGCCACCGGACGCAGGTGCCCGAGCTTGTCGGGGTTGATCACCGAGCGGATCGTCTGGATCTGCCCGTCGAGGATGCGAGCGCGAAGGTGCCGAGGACCTTGTTGTCCCGGTCGCGGAAGATCGCGCCCGGCTGGCCGCTCACCTCGATATCGGACGTTTGTCCAGCTCAGGGCGGCTCTGGAGGTTGTCTCGTGCTCGGGCGGACCCGCCCGTTCCGTCCATCCCGTCCCTCCCCCGACTCTGAAGTCGGTGGCTGCCCCTAGGTTTGCGACATGACCACCACACCGATCGTTCTGGTTCCTGGGTTCTGGCTGGGCGCGTGGGCCTGGGACGAGGTCGCCGCCGCCCTGCGCGCCGACGGGCACGACGTCACCGCGGTGACGCTGCCCGGTCTCGAGTCGGCTGACACCGACCGGTCCTCGATCACGCTGGAAGACCACGTCGACGCGATCTGCGAGGCGGTGGCGGCGGCGGGGCCTCCCGTCGTGCTCGCCGTGCACAGCGGTGCCGGCGCCCCGGGCTACGGGGTCACAGACCGGATCCCCGAGCAGATCGCGGCGATGGTCTACGTCGACACCGGCCCGGCGAAGGGCGCGCTCGATCCCGACTTCGACGGTGTCGAGAAGCCGCTGCCCTCGCGGGAGGAGCTCGAGGAGGAGGAGAACCTCGACGGGCTCACCGAGGAGCAGCTCGAGACGTTCCGGCAGCGGGCAGTTCCCGAGCCGGGTACGGCGCTGCGCGAGGCCCTCGAGCTGCGCAACGACGCGCGCCTCGACGTGCGGAGCACGGTCGTGTGCACGGCGTTCACGTCCGAGCAGTACAAGGAAGCCGTCAAGGAGGGCTATGCGTTTCTCGCCGGCCTGGCCGAGCTGCGCGACGTGACCTGGGTCGACGTACCGACGAGCCACTGGCCGATGTGGTCGCGCCCGCAGGATCTCGCCGCGGTCATCGGCAACGTCGCGCAAGGCGCATCCGGGGCCTGACGGACCGATCACCAGAGCCGTGTCGTGGGGACGCGGACGACGTTGCCGAGAACGACACCGGCGCAAGGAGTTCTTGACGCCCCCGATCGAGATCGAGAGAGAGAGAGCACCTTTATGGGCCGGCGTTTCGGCCCGACGGCATCGTCGATCCGCGAGGAGTCGCAGCAGCAGGTCCGCGACCGGCAGGAGGTCACGACATGACCGTCCTGCAGACCAGCGACCTGACCAAGGCCTTCGGTGGCGTGCGTGCCGTCGACGGCGTCAGCGTCGAACTGCGCGACGGCCTGGTGAACGGCCTGATCGGGCCCAACGGTTCGGGAAAGACCACCTTCTTCAACCTGGTCACCGGGATGATCAGGCCCGACGCCGGGCACGTGGTCGTCCACGGGCGCGACGTGACGGGGTGGTCGCCACACCGGATCGCCCATGTCGGGCTCGGCCGGACCTTCCAGCTGTGCCGGGTCTTTCCACGGCTCAGCGTGCTGGACAATATGCTGGTGGCGCTGCGGCGCACGCGCCTGCGCGAGGTGCTGGGCGGACTGGGCAACCGGGCGGACACCGATCGGGCCCGGACGTGGCTGACGCGGGTCGGCCTCGACCACCTGGAGCGGGCGGAGGCGAGAGACCTCTCGTTCGGTCAGCAGAAGCTGCTGGAGCTTGCCGCCGTGCTGATGGCAGAGCCGTCGCTGATCCTGCTCGACGAGCCGGCCGGCGGTGTCAACCCGGCACTGATCGAGCGGATCGCGGGCCTGGTCCGCGACCTCAACGGTGAAGGCCGGACGTTCCTCGTCGTCGAGCACAACATGGATCTCGTCATGAGCCTCTGCGACCACGTCGTCGTCTTCGACCGCGGGAAGCCGATCGTCGCCGGCACACCGGCCGAGGTCCAGGCCGACGAGCGGGTGCTGGAGGCGTATCTCGGTGTCTGAGCCCATCTTCGAGATCCGTGACATCGAGGCCGGCTACGGCCGGGCCGCGCTGGTGCTACGCGGGCTGTCGGTGAGCGTCGACGCGGGCGACGTCGTCTGCCTGGTCGGGCCGAACGGCGCCGAAGTCGACGGTCCTGAAGGTCGCGAGCGGCCTTCTGCGTCCCCGGTCCGGACGGGTCCTGCTGCGGGGTGAGGACGTGACCGGCCTGCGCCCGCAGGAGCTCCTCCGCAGGGGGATCGCCCACGTGCTCCAGGGGCACAGCGTCTTCCCCGAGATGACCGTCGAAGAGAACGTCCGGCTCGGCGCGTACAGCATCCGCGACGCCGCGCTCGTCACCCAGCGCTGCAGACGGGTGAAGGAGATCTTCCCGATCGTCGGCGAACGCTGGAAGACGACGGCAGGGCTGCTCTCCGGCGGTCAGCAGAAGCAGGTCGAGTTCGCCCGGGCCATGATGCTCGAGCCCGCGGTGGTGCTGCTGGACGAGCCGTCGATGGGCCTGGATCCGCGTACGACCAGCACGGTCTTCGAGCAGATCGCGCGGATGCGCGAGATCGGCACCGCGGTCATGATCGTGGAGCAGAACGCCCGCCGCGCCCTGCAGATGGCCGACGTGGGCTGCGTGCTCGACCTCGGGCGCATCCACCTGTCCGGGCCCGCCGGCGAGCTTCTCGCCGACCCGTCGTTGGGCGCCCTCTATCTCGGCGGCAGTGCCGCCCGTACCGCGTCCGCAAGCCTGACCGACCCGGGAGAGTGACAGTGCCGACGAGGACCGTGACCATCGCCATGAACGGCGTGACCGGGCGGATGGGCCGCAACCAGCACCTGGCCCGTTCGATCCTGGCCATCCGGGACCAGGGGGGCGTGGCGCTCGGTGGCGGCGACGTGATCTGGCCGGAGCCCATCCTGGTCGGCCGCGACGCGTCCCGGCTGGCTGCGGTCGCCAAGGAGAGTGGCCTGGACCGGTACAGCACCGATCTCGCGGCCGTGCTCGACGACCCGGCCGTCGACGTCTACTTCGACGCCACCGCGACGGGTGCTCGACCCGCCGGCGTGCGGGCAGCCATCCTGGCCGGCAAGGCGGTCTACTGCGAGAAGCCGCTGTCGACATCTGCGGCCGAGGCGGCCGAGCTTGCGGCATTGGCAACATCCACCGGCGTCAAGAACGGCATCGTCACCGACAAGCTGTTCCTGCCCGGCCTGCGCAAGCTCGATCGGGCGGTCCGCAGTGGCTTCTTCGGCCGGCTGCTCTCGGTGCGGTGCGACTTCGGGTACTGGGTCTTCGAGGGGCATCAGGAGCCGTCCCAGCGGCCGAGCTGGAACTACCGGCGGGAGGAGGGCGGTGGCATGGTCCTGGACATGTTCCCGCACTGGCAGTACGTCCTCGAGGCGTTGTTCGGTGACGTCCGGTCGGTCCTCTGCCATGCCGTGACCCACATCCCGGAACGGGTCGACGAGCAGCGTGCGGCCTACGCCGCGACTGCCGACGACGCCGCCTACGCCCTGATGGAGCTCGACGGCGGCGCGGTGGCCTCGTTCACGTGCTCGTGGGCGACGCGGGTGTGGCGCGACGAGCTCGTCGAGTTCCAGGTCGACGGCACGCTGGGCTCCGCGGTGGCCGGCCTGCGCAACTGCCACCTGCAGCCCCGGTCGGCGACACCGCGGCCGGTGTGGAACCCGGACATCTCCAACCCGATCGACTTCCGCTCCACCTGGGTCGAGGCGCCGGCGGTCGATCCCGAGGAGAACGCGTTCAAGCACCAATGGGAGGCGTTCCTACGCCACGTCGTCGCCGACGAACCCTTCGACCAGACGCTCCAGTCCGGCGCGCGCGGGTCGCTGCTCGTGGAGCTGGCGCTGCGCTCGTCGGTGGAACGGCGCTGGGTCGACGTGCCGCCACGGGAGCTCTGAGCGCAGTGCCCGGGCTGCTGTTGCCGACGCGGGACGGAGTGCTCGAGCCGTGGCGGCCCTCCGGCCGGACGCCGGTCGCCCCGGCCCCGCGTCCACCGTCGTCGCGGACCGCGTATGCGGCCGTACACGTGGTGGCCGATCCCCTCTCCCCCGCCGACCCGGCCGTGCGGACTGTGCTCGACTGGGACGCCACGATGGCCTTCCGCCGCCATGTGTGGTCGTGCGGGCTCGGCGTGGCCGAGGCGATGGACACCGCGCAGCGCGGCATGGGCCTGGACTGGTCGACTACTCGCGAGCTGATCGTCCGGACCGGCACGCAGGCGCGTGCCGTCGGCGGGGCGTGGTGTGCGGGCGTCGGCACCGACCAGCTGCTACCCGGGCCGGCGACGGTCGACGACGTCGTGACGGCCTGGCGTGAGCAGCTGGCCGTCGTGACCGCAGCGGGGGCCGTGCCGGTCGTCATGGCCAGCCGGGCACTGGCCGGCGCCGCCCGCGGTCCGGACGACTACCACCGGGCGTACGGGAAGCTCCTGGCCGACGCCGACGGCCCGGTACTCCTGCACTGGCTCGGCGAACCGTTCGACCAGACGCTCGCCGGCTACTGGGGCCGTGCGGACGTCGGCGACGCGGCAACCGAGCTGGCGGCGCTGTGCCGGGAGCACGAGCGCGTCGTGGCGGGTGTCAAGGTCTCGGTGCTCGACGCGGACGTCGAGGTCGCGTTCCGCCGCGGGCTGCCGTCGTCGGTGGCGTGCTACACGGGCGACGATTTCTCGTATCCGCAGCTGCTTGCCGGTGATGATCACGGCTACAGCGAGGCCCTGCTGGGCATCTTCGACCCGATCGCCGCGGTGGCGTCCGCAGCCCTGGCCCGACTCGACGCCGGTCACGTCGCCGGTTTTCACGAGCTCCTCGACCCGACCGTCCGGCTGGCCCGGGAGATCTTCCGCGCGCCGACGCCCCACTACAAGGTCGGGGTCGTCTTCCTGGCGTACCTGGCGGGGCACCAGCGGCACCTGCGGATGGTCGGTGGCCTCGAGTCCGCCCGGTCGATCGTCCATCTCGCCGAGGTGCTGCGCCGCGCCGACGCCGCCGGCGTGATCCCTGACCCCGACCTCGCGGTGGCCCGGATGCGCCCGCTGCTCGCAGCATCCGGCATCGATGGCTGACGGCGCAGTCCTTGCGGCGGTCGTCGCCGCGTTCGTGGCCGGATCCCTGCTCAAGGGGGTGACCGGACTCGGGTTGCCGCCGGTCGTACTGCCCGTGCTCACACCACTCGTCGGTGTCGAGCACGCCGTGGCTGTGCTGGCGCTTCCGACCGTCGTCGGCAACGGGTGGTTGGCGTGGACCAACCGGCAGGCACGATCTGAGAACCCCTGGCTGGCGATCCTGGCGGCCACGGCCACCGTCGGTGGCGTCGCCGGGGCCTTCATCCTGGTCACAGTCGACGAGCGGGGTCCTGGCGGTCACACTGGTCCTCCTCGTTGTCACCATGATCGTCGTGCGGGTACGCAGACCGGACTGGCGACTGCGCCGGACGGCTGCGCGGGTGGGAGCCGCACCGGTGGGTCTTGTCGGTGGCGCCCTCCAAGGGGCGACCGGCCTGTCAGCAGCCGTCGTCGGAACGTGGACCAACGCTCTGGGCCTGTCCCGCGACGGCTTTGTCCTGACGACGTCGGTGGTCCTGCAGCTGGCGTCGCTGTCGCAAGCGGTGACGTAGGTGGGGCTCGGTGCGCTCTCCGGCGATCGGCTCTGGCAGGCCGGCCTGGCGTGCGGTCTCGTCCTGGCACTGCTGCCGGTCGGGCAACGGCTCGGACGCCGCTTGCACCCGGCGTGGTTCGACCGCCTGGTGCTCGTGGTCCTGCTCGGCTCGGCGACCGGGCTGCTCGTGGAGGTGCTGTGATGGACCGGTTGAGCCTCAACCAGATCACCGCGCGCGGATGGTCGCTGCCCGATGCCGTCGCGGGCTGTGCCCGGGCGGGCGTCGGGTGGATCGGTCTGTGGCGCGACAAGGTGGCCGAGGTCGGCGTCGACCACGCGGCGCGACAGGTACGGGCGCACGGCCTGCGGGTGTCGTCCCTGTGCCGGGGCGGCTTCTTCACCGGCATGGGGCCGGAGGGTCCTACGGGCGACGGCATCGCGGAGACCCGACGGGCATTGGAAGAGGCCGCCGCGTTGGAGGCCGCGGTGCTGGTTCTCGTCGTGGGCGGCGTGGCCGATCGTGATCTCGCGGGCTCCCGACGCCGGGTGGCAGACGCGCTCGAGCAGCTGGTGCCGGACGCGCTACGCCTCGGTGTCCGGATGGGACTCGAGCCGCCGCATCCGATGCAGTGCGCGCAGCGCTCGGTGCTCTCGACCCTCCACCAGGCGCTCGAGCTGGCTGCTCCGTACCCGGCGTCGGCGGTGGGCGTGGTGATCGACGAGTTCCACGTCTGGTGGGACCCCGCGATCGAGCAGTCCATCGCCGCGGCGCCGGGCCGGATCGCCAGCTTCCAGGTCTGCGACGAGCTGGTACCGCTGCCTGACACGCTCCTGGGCCGGGGGCTTCCCGGCCAGGGTCCCATCCAGCACCGGACGTTGCGCCGGTGGGTGGATGCGGCCGGCTACGACGGTCCCATCGAGGTGGAGATCTTCAACGCCGAGCTGTGGGCCCGGCCCGGCGACGAGGTGCTGGCCGACGTGATCTCGTCGTACCAGCAACACGTAGTCGGCTAGCACCTGCAGCGCGCTCGTCGCCGTCCGACACCGCCGATGCGAGAGGGCTCAGGTGACGATCGCCGCCCGCCACAGCTCCGGTGGGATCTGGTTCCGGTCGGCGAAGTCGTCCCACGACGCGAAGCCCGGCGGCGGTGGCTCCTCCTCCGCCACCTGAAACCCCAGAGCCATCTGGCTCACCTCCCGCCCTGGACGCTAGACGCAGCGTCCGACACCCAGCCCGGTCGCCGTGCCCTTCGACTGACCTGGGGCCGTCGTCGACGAGCGTGAACGCTGCGAGTCACCGGCGCTCTCACCGGCCGAGGAAGGCGCCTCCGTTGACGTGGAGAACTTGGCCCGTGATGTGGCCAGCCTGCGCCGAGGCGAGGAACAGCACCATGGCTGCGACATCGGCCGGCGTGCCGGCACGCTGGTTGCGGGTCGCCGCCACCCGGCGCTCGATGCCGGCGTCGGTGAGGCGTCCACGGAAGAACTCCGTGTCGAGAATGAGCCCGGGCGATACCACGTTCGCCGTGATACCTCTCGGGCCGAGGTCGGAAGCCACGCTCGCCGTCCACGCCTCGATCGCCGCCTTCGCCGCCCCGTAGCTTCCGGCGCCCAGTCGTGCGGCGATCGACCCGATCGTGACGATCCGGCCGCCGTCGGGCAGCCGCGACATCAGGGCGGTCGTGACCAAGACAGCCGACACGACGTTCGCCTCGAAGTTCGCCCGCCAGTTGGCAGCCAGGATGCCGAGGTCGTCGGGATCGGGTCGGTCGAAGTCGGTGTGTTGCCGCCGGCGTTGTTGACCAGCACGTCTATCTGTGGCGGCAGCTCCCCCATTGCCGCCGTGACCGCCGGGTGATCCGAGGCGTCGAACACCACCGGCGTGGCGCCCAGCCGGAGCGCGGCCTCACGGAGCACGTCCGGCCGCCGCCCGGTGATCGTCACGGCGTCACCAGCATCGCGGAACGCCGCGGCGACGGCGTACCCGATGCCTGTCCCTCCCCCGGTCACCACGACCTGACGCACGACGATCTCCTCCGGCTCGATCGGCACAGGCCGACGATAGGCGCGCGGACACGATGCCCGGGTAGCGAGCCCGTTCGCCGACGGCGTACAACGTGCTGGCCGAAAGAGGGTCGCGCCGACCGAAACGGTTCCGCTAGCTTGTCGACGAAACGAAACCGTTCCGTTTCATCGGGGGTTGGAGGTGTCGCCGTGGTTCCCCTGGTCGCGCCCGCCCACAGCCGGCCGCGGGTCGAAGGCGAGCGGGAAGAAGAGATCCTCGACGCCGCCGTCCGCCTGCTGCTCGACCTGGGCTACGACCGGCTCTCCCTGGACGCCGTGGCGCTCAAGGCGCGGGCCAGCAAGGCGACCCTGTACCGGCGGTGGCGGGGAAAGGCGGACCTCGTCGTCGACGCCGTGGCGCGCACCAAGCGGTGTCCCGAGCCGGTCGACCCCGACACCGGAAGGCTCCGCGATGACCTGGTGGCCATGGCCTGTTGCCACGGCGGACTCACCGACGACGCACCACTGTCGGTGGTCGCTGGTCTGATGTCTGCCATGCACCACGACGCCGAGCTCAAGCGTGCGGTCCACGAGCGGTTCATCCAGCCGCGAGTGACCGCGGCCCGCACGGTGTTCGAGCGGGCGCAGCGGCGCGGCGAGATCGACTCCGGCGTCGACATCGAGTTGCTCATCGACGTGCTGCCCGGAATGGTGATGAACCGACGCCTGTTGTTGGGGAAGTCCGTCGACGAGGACTTCATCACCCACGTCATCGACGACGTGGTGATGCCAGCCGCCCGTACCTCCTCCACTGCAGTCCCTACACGTCCGTCAAGCTGAGAAGAGAGCTGTATGTCTCGCGACACAACGGCGGTCCAACCGACCGTCCCCGAACCGATACCCAGCACCGCAGAGCACGATCACGGCCACCGGCACCTCGGGATCGCGCTGGCGATCATCAGCGCGGCGCAGCTGATGATCGTGCTCGATGCGTCCGTCGTCAACATCGCGTTGCCGTCGATCCAGGCCGACCTGGGCTTCTCCCAAGCCAACCTGTCCTGGATCGTCAACGCCTACGTCCTCGCCTTCGGTGGCCTACTGCTCCTCGGCGGGCGGCTCGGCGACCTGCTCGGCCGCCGGCGCATCTTCATGGTCGGCATCGCGTTGTTCACCCTGGCGTCCCTGCTCGGTGGCGTGGCGCAGAACGAGGCCATGCTGCTGGCCGCCCGGGCGCTGCAGGGCGTCGGCGCGGCCATCGCCTCCCCCACCGCGCTGGCCTTGATCACGACGACGTTCCCGGCCGGGCCGCCGCGTAACCGGGCCATGGCGGTCTATGCCGCGATGTCGGGCATGGGTGCCGCCATCGGCCTCATCGTGGGTGGCTCGCTAACCGAGGTGTCCTGGCGGTGGACGCTGTTCATCAACATCCCGATCGGCATCCTCCTGCTGATGCTCGTGCCTCGTTTCCTCGGCGAGTCGCCACGTCAGCACGGCGAGTTCGACTTCCTCGGAGCCGTGGTGGGCACCGCTGGCCTGGCGTCCGTGGTCTACGGCCTGACCCACGCGGCCTCGCACGAGTGGACGTCGACGACCACCATCGTCACGTTGGTGATCGGCGTCGTGTTGCTCTTGGCGTTCGTCGCCATCGAGTCCCGACGGGAGCACCCGCTGTTGCCGACCCGGATCCTGGCCGACCGGACCCGCGCGGTCAGCTTCGTGTCCATGCTGATCATGGGCGCGGCGATGTTCGCGATGTTCTATTTCATCAGCCTGTTCGTTCAGCAGGTGCTCGGCTACAGCCCGCTGAAGGCCGGCGTCGCGTTCCTGCCGTTCACGGCGGGAATCATCATCGCCGCACAGACGGCATCGGCACTCGCATCGCGGGTCGACCCGCGGTGGATCGCCGGATCCGGCGCGATCATCAGCGCCGTCGGGATGTGGGGCTACACCATGCTCGATGTCAACTCCACCTACGCGGCCGACCTGCTGCCATGGATCCTCGTGCAGTCGTTCGGCATGGGGCTGGTGTTCGTGCCGCTGACGCTGACGGCGGTCAGCCGGATTGCCCGCGAGGACTCCGGAGTCGGCTCGGCCGTGCTTAACACGATGCAGCAGGTGGGTGGCGCAGTTGGGCTGGCCACTCTCGGTACGGTCTTCGTCCAGGCCACCCAGAACAGGGCCGAAGAGCTCGGCCAACTCGCAGCCAGTGGCGGTGTGGGCGACCCGGAGTTGATCCCGCTCGTCGCGCAGACGTACGGATCGACCCAGGCATTCTGGGTCGCGGCCGCGATGATCCTTGTCGCCGCTGTGATAGTATTGTTTGGCTTGTCGATCAAGCACGAGGAGCTGTCGAACGACGGCACGCCTGGCGTACCGGCCTGACGACCGTCCTGTACGACGGCGGCTCGGCTCCTCCCC